>NZ_JBHWZY010000595.1:0-4400 GCF_042727815.1 Nocardia sp. NPDC060220 | reverse complement strand
GGATTGCTCTGGACCGGGCCGACGCGACAACCGAAAGTCACATGATCGTCTGCGGATTCGGTATCCCAGGTTCCCAGGATGACGTCGATCCAGGTGTCATGCGCCTGGTCGGTGTGGTGGTAGCTGTTGGCGAAGTACGCCGCGTAGGCGATTCCGTCGCGGGTGACCATGTTCCAGGTGCGTTCGATCGGCTCTTCGCAGCAGGGACATTCGTACCGGGCGAACTGTCGCTCATCCAGATCCGCTGCGAGCTCGGTCGGATTCATGTCAGACCGCAGATCACCACGACCGGACGCCACACCAGCATCCGGACCTCGAGTGTGCCGGCGAATTCCGTCGCCCTGACCCTCAATCGATCTTGATTCACCGCCACATGATCCGCTACGGCGGTGAAAATCTCCTACTCGAGCGAACTTCCACGTGGTTCAATCACCGGGTGATGATGTTCGCGCAACAGTGGTGGCCGCTGACCTAGCGGCTGACCGAGTTGTGCGCGGCCGCCCCGAGGGTGGCCAGATCTGTCGTGACGACATCTGTTCCGGCCCCGCGGGCGGTCCTGGAACGGAAGGACGACCATGATCGACAACGACGCGTCTACGGGGACCGGAGGGTTCGGCGAGATCCTCGTCAGCTCGCGCTCCCTGCACGAGTACCGGGCGATGTTCGCGCTCACCGACGACGATCTCGGGCGCCGAATTCTGGACTGCCGGGTGGGGCGGCCGGATTCGCCGCCGAGGTCAGTCGACGCGGCGGTGATGTCACCGCCTGCGACGTAGCCTATTTCGACGATGGTCTCGACCGAGTGGCCGCCACCGCGGTCGCCGAAGCCGACCGCGGCAACAGATACGTCCGCGAGCACGCCGACGCCTACCGCTGGACCTTCTTCGCCGACCCCGACGAACACCACCGCGCCCGCCGCGAGTCGGCAGAACACTTCGCCACCCACACCCGCACCTCCCCCCACCACTACATCCCGGGCCGCCTGCCCACACTCCCGTTCGCCGACAACACCTTCGACCTGGCCCTGAGCTCCCATCTGCTCTTCAGCTACGCCGACGACCTCGACTACACCTTCCATCGCCAATCCATCATGGAACTCGCACGCGTCGCCACCACCGAGATCCGGCTGTTTCCCCTGACTCCCATCGGTTCGTCGGAGCGCTACCCGCAGCTCGAGAAGTTGCTCGCCGATCTGGCCGAATCCGGTATCAGCAGCCGAATCGCGGAGGTCGACTACGAATTTCAGGCGGGTGCCAACGAGATGCTGGTCTGCCAGGTGCCGAGGTAGTCGGCGGGCTCATGTCATCGCTGTGCTGTGACGGCTTGCAGGACGGTGCCGAACAGGTCTGCGGGCACGACGCCGGGTTCGGTGAATTCCTCTATCGAGAGCCCGCTGTTGAGTGCCAGCACCAGGACGGCGGTCGTGGCGGGGTCGATCTCGGTTCCGAGATCCAAGCGCTCGACCGCCGCCGCGATCGCGGCGCGGACGATACGACGGTGCTGTACGAATCTCTCGCGGACGGACTCGTCTCGGAGCGCGCGCAGCCAGTATTCGGTGAACAGCAGCTGCCAGTCGCGGTTGTCGAGCATGCCCTGCATCAGCAGATCGCCGATCGCTGTGATCGTGGGGCGAGTGGCTGCGGCGTCGGCCAGCGCGGTGACCGCCTCGATCCGTCGACTGATCTGCTGGTCGAGCAGCGCGAAGAACAAGTCGTCTTTGGAGCCGAAGTTCGAGTAGACGGCGCCCTTGGTGAATCCGGCGACGTCGGCGATCGCGTCGATCGTGGTGCCGACGAACCCTTTGCCTGCGAACTCGGACAGGGCCGCGGCCAGGACTCGTTCCCGTACTTCGGCGCGAGGAGTGCGGATTCGGGGGTTGACTGTGGTCACCACGCTGACGATACTCGCGAGTATCGAAATTTCAATACTCGCCAGTATCGAGGGGTTCTGATGTCGCATTATTCGCTCGTCATCCGCAACGGCACCGTGTTCGACGGTGCGGGGTCGGCACCCGTTCGCACTGATATCGGCGTGCGTGAAGGCAAGATCGTCGCGCTCGGGATCATCGAGCCGGCGACTGCCGAGCGCGAGATCGACGCCACCGGCAAATGGGTGATCCCCGGCATGCTCGATGTACACACCCACTACGACGCCGAGGTCCTGGGATCGCCGGGCCTGGGTGAGAGCGTGCGGCACGGAGTCACCTCGGTCGTGCTCGGCAATTGTTCGCTCTCGACTGTCTATGCCGACGCCGACGACTGCGCCGACCTGTTCGCCCGCGTCGAGGCATTGCCCTGGGACGCAGTGCATTCCGCGGTCAAGGAGCACAAGACCTGGACCGATCCCCAGTCCTACGTCGATGCCATCAACGCACTACCGCTCGGTTGCAATATCGCCGGATTTCTCGGGCACTCCGACATCCGTGCCGCGGTCATGGGTTTGGATCGCGCGACCTCGCCGGGTGTCGTCCCCACCGACGCCGAGCTGGCACGGATGAAAGCCATGCTGACCGCCGCCCTCGATGCCGGATTCGTCGGTCTTTCCACGATCCGCAGCTCGTTCTCCAAGCTGGAGGGGACCCGCTGGCCGGCACGGTTGCTGCCCTCGACCTATGCCAGTTGGCGCGAATTCGGTGCGCTCAACGCGCTGCTGCGCGCGCGTGGCCGGATCCATCAGAGCACACCCAATCTCGCCAAACGCTCGGAGATGGCGCGCTACTTCGCCCAGAGCATGGGCCGAAAGCGCAAGCCGCTCAAGACCACCATCATCAGTGCCGCCGACGTCAAGGCCGACCGCACCGTGGTACGCATGGCGATCGCCGCGGCGAAGATCGTCAACACACTCGGCGGTGACGGGTTCCGCTGGCAGCACCTACCGGTCCCGTTCGAGGTCTATGCCGACGGTATCGACGTGGTCGTATTCGAGGAATTCGGTTCCGGTGCAGCGGCGTTGAACATTCGTGAGGTCATCGCCCGCGGCGAACTGCTGGACGATGAAACCTTCCGAGAGCGCTTCCGCGAGGAGATGACGGCGAGCGGCTTCAAGGTATGGCATCGCGACCTGCACGACGCCGAGATCGTGGCCTGCCCGGACGCCTCGGTGGTGGGAAAGTCGTTCGGTTCGGTCGCGGTCGAGCGGGGCGTCTCCCCGGTCGACGCGCTGCTGGATCTGGCGGTGGCCTACGGTACGGACCTGCGCTGGCGCACCACCATCGCCAATGACCGCGACGATGTGCTCGATCGACTCCAGCAATCGGCCCAAGTGCAGGTCGGGTTCGCTGATTCCGGTGCCCACCTGCGCAATATGGCCTTCTACAACTTCGGGGTCCGGATGCTCGAGCGGGTACACACCCGCAAATTCATGCCCCTCGAGGCCGCGGTGCATCGCCTCACCGGTGAGTTGGCCGATTGGTACGGGCTCGACGCCGGACACCTTACCCTCGGGTCGCGCGCCGATATCGCGATCATCGACCCTGCCGGCTTCGACGGTTCCAGTGCCGCCTACGCCGAATCGCCCATGCCCGGCCTCGATGGGGTCGACCGCATGGTCAACCGCAACGACCGCGCCGTCGCGGCCACGATCGTGGCCGGGCACGTGCTCTACGAATACGGTGTTTTCGCCGAAGGATTCGGCACCAGGGTGCACGCCGGACAGTTCCTGCAAGCCAGGTAATCGCTCAGCGCGGCCTGCTCGGCTGTCGGCACCGAACGAGGCGCAACCAGTGCTGTTGCTCGACCGACACTGCGCGTGTGTCCATCATTGGTGTGCCGTGGTCATTCAGTGCGGCGGCTGGTCCGAGTTCCCGGTTTGTTGATCGTGGTGGTCCAGCAGCTTCGAGAGCAGCTCGGTCAGTTGGTCTCGCTCTGCGGGGGAGAGCGGGTCGAGGAGTTCTTCTTGGCTGTGGGCGAGTTGTTTTTCCAGGCGGCGGAGTTGGCGTTTGCCCGGGGTGGTGAGAGTGATGACGTTGCGGCGGCGGTCGGTGGGGTCGGGGGTGCGGTCGACGAGGTCGAGTTCGGCGAGTTCGTTGATGGTGGCGACCATGTCGCTGACGTGGATGCCGCTGCGGCGACCGAGGGTGGCTTGGCTGGCTGGACCGAATTCGTCGAGGGTGGCCAGGATCCGGTAGTGGTAGCCGCGGGCGTCGGCGGCCGCGAAACCATCGCTGACCAGGCGGTGGGCGTGGTTCGCTGTTTGGGTGAGTAGCCAGGTGGGCAGGTTTTTCCACCTGGCTGGGGTCGGCTCGGGTGGGTGTTGCATGTGACAACTCTAACAAATCGTTTGTGTGACCAACGATCGCGATATCGTTGGTCGTACAAACATTAGTCGCCCGAACGTTGGGCGGACGAAGGAGTTGAGACCATGATCGAGCCGTTCCGCGTCGACATCCCCCAGGCTGATAT
>NZ_JBHWZY010000594.1:0-4406 GCF_042727815.1 Nocardia sp. NPDC060220 | reverse complement strand
GCCCACACCATCGAGGAGATCCCCGAGCTGTTCGAGTCGGCGACCCGTGAGGCCATCGCCGCCTTCGGTCGCGGCGAGTGCTTCGTCGAGCAGTACCTCGACAAGGCCCGCCACGTCGAAGCCCAGGTCATCGCCGACCAGCACGGCAACGTGGTCGTCGCCGGTACCCGCGACTGCTCGCTGCAGCGCCGGTTCCAGAAGCTCGTCGAGGAGGCGCCCGCGCCGTTCCTGTCCGACAAGGTGCGCGCCGCGATCCACGAGTCGGCCAAGCGCATCTGCCGCGAGGCGGGCTACTACGGTGCGGGCACCGTGGAGTACCTGGTGCAGGGCGAGACCGTGTCGTTCCTCGAGGTGAACACCCGCCTGCAGGTGGAGCACCCGGTCACCGAGGAGACCGCGGGCATCGACCTGGTGCGTCAGCAGTTCGCGATCGCCAACGGCGAGGAACTGTCGATCAAGGAAGACCCCACCCCGCGTGGCCACTCGTTCGAGTTCCGGATCAACGGTGAGGACGCCGGTCGCGGCTTCCTGCCCGCTCCCGGCCCGGTGAACGTCTACCGCGAGCCCACCGGCCCCGGTGTGCGCGTCGACTCCGGTGTGGTCCAGGGCAGCGTCATCGGCGGTCAGTTCGACTCGATGCTGGCCAAGCTGATCGTCACCGGCGAGAACCGTGAGCAGGCGCTGCAGCGTGCCCGCCGCGCGCTGGCCGAGTTCGAGGTCGAGGGTCTGGCGACGGTGATCCCGTTCCACCGCGCGGTCATCGAGGATCCGGCCTTCATCGGCGACGGCGAGAAGTTCGACATCTACACCAAGTGGATCGAGAACGAGTGGAAGAACACCGTCGAGCCGTACACCGCCGGTGGCGTGTCCGACGATGACGACGACGATCTGCCCCGGCAGAAGGTTGTCGTCGAGGTCGGCGGACGTCGCGTCGAGGTGTCGCTGCCCGGTCAGTTCACCCTCGGTGGCGGTGCGGCCGGTTCGGCTGGCAACGGTGTGGTGCGCAAGAAGCCGAAGGCGCGCAAGCGTGGCGGCGCCGGTGCCGGTGCCGCGTCGGGTGACGCGGTCACCGCGCCGATGCAGGGCACCGTCGTGAAGGTCGCGGTCGAAGAGGGCCAGACCGTCGAGGCGGGTGACCTGATCGTGGTGCTCGAGGCCATGAAGATGGAGAACCCGGTCAACGCGCACAAGGCCGGTGTCGTCACCGGGCTCGCCGTCGCGGCGGGTGCGGCGATCACCCAGGGCACGGTCCTGGCGGAGATCAAGTAGACAACAGCTAGCTGTCCACAACGGGCGTCGGTCTCCACGGACCGGCGCCCGTTGTCGTTCGCCGAGCGGCCGCGAGGAACCGAGCTGACGGATTCGTGCCCGGCACCGCGGAGACGGATCGGTGAACGGGCGCGGAAGATCATGCGTCTCGCCCGGCTGGGTGGCCTGCTTCTGTCGTATCGTGGGTCGGGTGACCAGTACTGCGCACACCGATCTGGACCCGCTCTCGACGCCGGGTTCGGCAACGGTGGCCGAGGTCATCCAGGCTCGCCGGGAAACCGGTAGCCGTACTGACGGCAATCGTCTCGCGCTGGTGATCGAGGGCGGTGGCAGCCGCGGTGTGTATTCCAGCGGCATGGTGCAGGCGCTCGAGGAGCTGGGTCTGGCGAAGGTGTTCGACGCCGTGTACGGCACGTCGGCCGGGGCGATCAACGGCGCCTGGTTGCTGTGCGGGCGCGCGGCGACGGGGATGCGGTCGTGGACCGATCCGGCGATCATGCGCCGCGTGGTCGATCCGGTACGCATCTTCCGCGGTCGCCCCGTGTTCGATCTGCACTATCTCGTGCATCGCGTGTACGACGGCATCGAACCGATGGACTTCCCCGCGATTCTGGCCAACCCCACCACCTTCCATCCCATCGCGACCGATATCCGCACCGGGCAGTCGGTGGACCTCGGGCCCTACATCACCGACAAACAGAGCCTCATGACGGCGCTGCGGGCCTCTGCGGGCCTTCCACTGCTGGCTGGACCACCGGTCGCCCTCGCGGGTGGCAGCTACTTCGACGGCGGCCTCACCGAAACCGTCCCGATCCGCACCGCCGTGGCCGCGGGCACCACCCACGCCCTGGTCCTGCGCACCCGCCGGACCGATGAAGTCCGCCCACCCGCGCCCCTGCTGCACCGGGTGGTCGGCGGCGGCTACATGCGTGCCATCGCGCCCGGTGCGTTCCGGGCGTGGAGCAAGCGGCCGGGTCAGCAGGCGATGGAGGACAGCTACCTCGACGGCCTCGGCGATCATGTCCTCCAGGTCCACCCACCCGCCGGTTCCCCCGCCATCGACAGCGCGGCCCGCGACACCGACCTGCTCACCCGTGCGCTCGACATCGGCCGCACCGCGGTTCACTCCCTGCTCGGTGGCGGCACCCTCCGCACAGCCTGATTCCGGCTCGGCGACGACACCTGGGCCCGTACCCGGAGCCGCCGCCCGCGTGCGGCTTCGGCAGCGGTCGGCGGCCGTGGCCCAGCGGTCGAACACTAGGCTGCTCGCGTGGAACCGATCGAGATCAACGCAGGGTCCTGGTATCTGCGCGCGCTGCGCGCCGACGAGCGCATCGACGACCGACCCGCGCTGGCCGACGGCGGCATCACCGATCCCGGCTACGTGGCCACCCGGTCGGCGCAGTGGGCGGACGAGTCGCACTTCTCCTGGGCGGTCTGCGTTCCGACGACGGCCGAGATGGTCGCCGAGATCGGCGTGACGCCCGGCCCCGACGCCACCGCGGCGGTCACCGGCTGGGCTCGTCCCGGCGAGGACGAGGCACTGGCCGCCGGTCTGGCCTCGGTTCACCGTTTCGTCGCGGGCGCACTCGGACTGACTGTTCCGCCTCCCCGCGTATCTTGGCCGGATTGAGGCGCGGGGAGGCTCGGTTACGCGGCTGGCGGTGAGGTGTCGGTCAAGCCAGCCGGTGCCCGACGAGCTACCCGTGTTCTCGCGTGAGTACCGCGTCCAGCGCGTCGACGGCCTGACTCAGCTCGTCCTCGGTGACCGTCAGCGGCGGACGGAAGCGGATGCCGCGCTCCCCGGTGCCGAGCAGCAGCACATGCTCACGTTCGCGCAGTTCCGTGACCACCCGGTCACGCAGCTGCGGCGTCGCCAGCGTCACCGCGCACATCAGCCCACGCCCACGCGCCTCGCTGACCACGTCCGGGTGCGCGGCGGCCAGCTTGCCGAGCCGGTCGAGCAGGAACGCGCCGAGCGGTGCCACGCCCTCGATCAGCCGATCCCGTTCCAGCACTTCGAGAATGCGCCGGGTGCGCACCATGTCGGTGAGGTTGCCGCCCCAGGTGGAGTTGAGCCGTGAGCTCACCCGGAAGACATTGTCGACCACCTCGTCGACCCGGCCGCCCGCCATGATTCCGCAGATCTGGGTCTTCTTGCCGAAGGCCACCACATCGGGCGCGATATCCAATTGCTGGAAGGCCCAGGTGGTTCCGGTCAGGCCGACGCCGGTCTGCACCTCGTCGAGGATGAACAGCGCGTCGTTGGCGTGGCACAGCCGCTGCATAGCGGCGAGGAATTCCGGCCGCAGATGACGGTCACCGCCTTCGCCCTGGATCGGTTCGGCGATGAAGCAGGCGATGTCGTGCGGGTTGTCGGCGAAGGCCTGTTCGGCCTGGGCCAGCGCCCGCGTTTCGAGGGCGGCGATGTCGGGGCCCGCGAAAGTGTGCGGTGTGTCGATGCGCGGCCAATCGAATTTCGGGAATCGCGCGGTCTTGACCGGGTCGGTATTGGTGAGCGACAACGTATAACCGCTGCGCCCGTGGAAGGCGCCGGTCAGGTGCAGCACCTTGGTACCGAGTTCCGGTGCGCGACCGTGCGATTCGTTGTGCCTGCTCTTCCAGTCGAAAGCGACTTTCAGCGCGTTCTCCACCGCGAGCGCACCACCGTCGACGAAGAACAGGTGCGGCAGGCGCGGATCACCGAGCACGCGGGCGAAGGTGTCGACGAAGCGAGCCATCTCGACGGTATAGATATCGGAGTTGCTCGGCTTGTTCAGTGCGGCGTTGGCCAGCTCGGCGAGAAAGCTCTCGTCGCCGGCCAGCGCGGGATGGTTCATTCCCAGCGCGTTGGAGGCGAAGAAGCCGAACATGTCGAGATAGCTGGTGCCGTCACGTTCGTCGACGAGCGTGCGACCGTGCGATTCGTGTAGGTCGAGCACAAGCTCGAAACCGTCCGCGAGGATGTGCGAGGACAGGATTTCGTGGACCCGGTCGGCGGGGATGACCGCCGCGCCAGGGCGCTCCAGTTCGATGGTCATGAAACCGACGATACGCAAATATTTACGGAAGTTCTACGGAATCACGAATCAAATTACGGAAGATCACTACCTGTCATAGAATGTCTGCAGGATGAT
>NZ_JBHWZY010000593.1:0-4408 GCF_042727815.1 Nocardia sp. NPDC060220 | reverse complement strand
TATTTGGCGGGGGGGCGCGGCACCATCCCCCGCGCCCCACGGGTCGCCGTTGCTCGAGCGCCCTCGAATCAGTGGCCTTTGCCGAATCTGCTACCCGCGTGCGGCGTTCGCGGTCGTGATGAACTCGATCTGCGCAGGTGAAGGTCCGCAGAACTCGCTCTCGATCCGGTCGGACTCCTCGGCCTGCATCCGGTACATGCTCTCGCGCAGGCCTTCGTCGCCGCCGTGGAAGCCCTCCAAGAGCCTCATCCACCGAGCCGCCATTTCCTGCGCCTCGGGCGAGGTCGGGTCCGTGCCCGCCGCGATCGCCGCGTCGACCTGGGGGATCAGCACGGCCCAGTCCGCTTCGGCTTGCTGAATGCGCTGTTCACCGAGTTCCTCCCGGCGCAGCGCGAGCTGGGTCAACTGCTCTTCGGTGAAGTATTGCTTGATGGTGTCGTCGACCATGACGGTCCTCCTGATCAATTCCAGGAAGTGATCCGTGGATGCGTCCGACCGGCTTTGCACCGTGGCGGTCAGTGCCGCGACCAAGGCATGCAGATCCCGGGTCGCGGCCAGTTGCGCGGCCAGATAGTCGCGGTGAGCGGCAAGTACCTGCGTCATCGCCACGGAGCCCTCGAGCAGATCCGCGATCTGATCGAGCCCCAGGCCCAGTTGCCGCAGAGCCAGCACTTGATACAGCCGCTCGACATCGCTCGCGGTGTAGAGCCGGTGACCGGTGCCGGAGCGTTGCGCCGGGTGCACCAAGCCGATCCGGTCGTAATGATGCAACGTCCGCACCGTCAGTCCGGCCTCGGCCGCGAGCTCACCGACTTTCCACACACGCTCGGTTCCGCGCTGGTCCATCCGCTTCATCCCACTTCCACCGGCACCCTGTGCGCCGGTGTCGTCGACGGTAGAACCTGACCTTACGTCAGGTGCAAGCCCGAATACGCCCGCCGAATCCAGAGTTCAGCACATCGCTAGACCCGATCCAGGGCCTTCCACGGCTGCGGCGGAAGTTCGGCAACGATGCTGTCGCCGGGGCGGACCTCGCCACCGGTGACAACCACGCCCATGATTCCGGCCTTGCGCACAAGGGTGCCTGCCGCATCGTGGTGGACTAGCTGCTTCAACAGCCCGTCTTGGAACCTGTCGATCTGGACGCACGGGTTGCGTAGGCCGGTAATTTCCACGACCGCGGCGGAACCGATCCGCAGCAGCGCCCCCACCGGAAGTGCGAGTAGATCCAGGCCGCTGGTGGTGATGTTCTCGCCGAGATCGCCGGGGAATACAGCGAATCCGTGTTCGGCGACCTCGGTGAACAGCTCCTCGTGCATGAGGTGAACCTGCCGCAGGTTCGGCTGGGTCGGGTCCTGCGCGACCCGAGAGCGGTGTTTGACCGTTGTTCCGGCGTGGACATCGCCCTCCACACCGAGTCCTGTCAGGAGCCGAATGCTCGGTCTGGTCGGCTTGCTGAACGAGTACTCACCGTTGCTGTTCACCGCGATCACTGTGCCGCTCATCGTGTTTCGTGCCCCTCGTCGTTCGAAACGTCACGGCGAGCGTAACCCGGCACAGCGCTGCCTCTCCGGTGGTTCTCGACTCAGCGAGGGGTGGGGCACTGGCCTTCGTAGCGGCTCAAGCCGAGACCGTTGGCCTTCTTGCTGCGGCCTACGGGACCGTTCTTGGCGGAGCGGACCCAGGTGCCGTCGGTGTCGAGGACGGGCATGCGTTCGCTGAAGGCTCGGCTGTAGTGGATGGTGCCGTCGACGGTGAGGATGCCGTCGCGCACGTCGATATGGGCGACGGTGGCCCAGAAGGAGCTTTTGCCGTTGCCGATGATGACGGTGATCTGGTCGGCATCCTTGTCGGGGAGGCCGTCGGGGCCGGGGCGGCCGTAGCGGACGCGCACGCGCGGGTTGCCGAATTTGTCGATGGCGCCCGCACCGTTGTCCACGGATTGGTAGACGTTGAGCAGCAGATCACCGTTCTCGGTGGGGCGGACGGTGACCTGTTCGGTGGCGGGGAGGTTGTCGGCCCCGGGGCCGCGGGTGTCGCCCTGGTGATGGATAAACGGCCACTGCGTGATGTCGCCCTGGTGGCCCTTCTCCCCGCTGAGGACCACGTAGTCGCCGGTGATCTCGTTGCGGCAGAAGAAGTACACGTCCAGGTCGCCCGTGCCGAACTCGGTGACACGACCGTTCGCGTCGTATTTCGCACCGCGGCCGTCCCACTCGAGACCGACGGTCAGGACGTAGCCCGGATCACCCTTGCGCAGGTCGATCGTGGCGCGGCGATCCGGCGACTCCTTGGTCAGCACGACATCGACTTTGCGCAGATCGACCGAGGGCGCCGGGGGTGCAACACTCTGGGGTGCAGGCGCTTCGGCCACGTGCGAGGAGACGTCGGCCGGTTCTTCGTCGACGACGATGCCGTGATCGGTCGCGAACGCCGCCAGCCCCGCGCTGTATCCCTGACCGATCGCGTCGAGACGCCACCCGCTCCCCCGCCGATACAGCGCGACGGCTTGCAACACCGTCTCCGAATCCAGCCCCGGCGGAACGAAACTCACCGATTGACTGGAACCGACGGCGCAGACCCGTAGCCCGGCGACCGCACCGAACCGAATCCCCTGTGCCTCGGTGCTGCCGGTGATCACCACCCGATGGATCTCGGCCGGCACTGCCGAAAGATCGACCGCGACAACAGCATCGGATTCCAATCGAACACCCGACGCCGCCGGATTGTTGAAGAACACGAAGTCGGCATCGGAACGCACCTTGCCGTCGGCGGTCAACAGCACCGCCGCGATGTCCACCGCCCCGGCCGGGCTGTCGAGATCCAGGCGCACCGTGTACCGCCCGTCGACGAGATCGGTCTTGGACCCTTTGGACACCTCGACCATCGTTGCCGCACTCCCACTCATGATTTCTGCCCCTCCACCGGTCGGCTGAGCCCACGGTACCCGCCGGGCCTGCCATCGGGTCTGCGTTCAGTGACCGGCACGGACCTGTAGGTATGTCCAAGCACGGGCGGAAAACCGTTGGGTTCGGTCACAGATCGAGACGCAGCGGTAGCGGAGGTGACGAGTGTGTCGTTGACTGGCTGGATGGACGTCCGTGAACTTATCGACCGCAAGGCGGGTCGTCGGGTCTCGGTGGTGGTGCCCGCGCTGGATGACGAGGACACCGTCGCCGGGGTAGTCGCTTCGGTGACGCCGCTGCTCGGTGGGCTGGTCGACGAGTTGATCGTGCTCGATGCGGGGTCCGCTGATCGGACCGTCGCGCGGGCGCGCGCCGCCGGGGCCGAGGTCTTCACGCGAGAGGAGGCGTTGCCGGGGGTGGCGGTGCGGCCGGGCAAGGGCGAGGTGCTGTGGCGGTCGATGGCGGTGTGTACCGGTGACCTGATCGTTTTCCTGGACGCGGATCTCGTCGATCCCGATCCGATGTTCGTGCCCACCTTGCTCGCACCGCTGCTCGCTGACCCCCACATCGCCCTGGTGAAGGGCTTCTATCGCAGGCCGACGACCGATGACGCCGACGGCGGTGGCCGGGTCACACAGCTCGTGGCGCGTCCGCTGCTCACCGCGCTCGCACCCGCGCTGGCCGAGATCATCCAGCCGCTCGGCGGCGAATGTGGCGCCACGCGTGCGTTTCTCGGGCAGATCTCCATCGCCGGCGGGTACGGCGCGGAGATCGGGATCCTGCTCGATTGCTGGCAGCGGCGCGGTGTGTCGGCCATCGCCCAGGTCGACCTCGGGATCCGCGTGCATCGTCATCGGCCGACACACGAACTGGCGGTGATGAGCCGCCAGGTCGTGGCGACTCTGCTCGACCGACTCGGCATCCGGGATTCCGGGATCGGCCTGGTGCAGTTCCTGCCCGGGGAAACCGGGTGGCGGCGAACACCTTCCGAGGTCAGCCTGGCCGACCGGCCACCGATGTCGCGCCACATCGCCGAGTACCGCGACATCGCCTGACACACGAGAACGCCGGCCCCGCGAGGGACCGGCGTTCACGCCTCACACAGCGACGAGACCGAAGTCGAGCTTCACCAATTGGTCGGCGCAATCGAAGTACCGGTCGTCATGGGTGATCACGATGACCGTCTTACCGCGGCGCTTCAGATCGGTGAGGATCTCGTGGTAGAACACATCGCGGAACCGCGGCTCCTGATCGGCGGCCCATTCGTCGAAGACATAGATCTGGCGGTCTTCGAGCAGGGCGGTGAGCAGGGCCAACCGCTTGCGCTGGCGCACACCACCGCCGTGCACCCGCCGTCCAGCAGGGAGTCGGCGGCGGCCTGGCCGCCCTCCAGCGTGTACAGGGAGTGCCGTGGTCCTCGGCGAGACCGGCCGCAACTTCGCGGCCGGCATGTCCGGCGGCATCGCCTACGTCATCGACCTCGACCCCGACCGGGTCAACGC
>NZ_JBHWZY010000592.1:0-4411 GCF_042727815.1 Nocardia sp. NPDC060220 | reverse complement strand
ACCTCGGTCGGCGCGGGCCGGACGTTGTGCGCCAGGAGCGTCAACGACGGCAGGACCGCGTCGGGGTTGGGGTCGGAGGTCAGTAGGAGCAGCTCCATGGGGCTCTCCTCCTATCTCGTTGCTCCGCGGACGACAGCAGCCGCGTAGCTACGTCGCCGAAACACAGGTTAAGTCGTGTGCAACATTAGCGCCTCTACAGCCACTACCTCGCAACACGGCGTCCGTTTTGTGTTCTTCGCCCTCGCCTCGGAGGGACCAGGGGCCCGCGACCCGCGGCGCCAGCCGCTAGTGTCACAGCATGCGCAAGCTGATCATCGGGCTTCTCTGCCTGGCCGGTTTGGCGGTGGTCATCGATTTCGGCGCCGCCGCCTATTCGGAGTACCACGTCTCTCGTCAACTGCGGGCGGGCGCGGATCTGTCCGCCGACCCGGAAGTCACGTTCCACGGATTCCCGTTCGCCGCCCAGGCGATGAGCGGCCGCTACGACGACGTGACGATCCGCGCCCGCGCCGTGCGGCCCGACATCCCCGGCGAGGTCGGCATCGAGGCCAAGCTGCAGGGCTTGCACGCCACGGCCAGCGAGTTGCTCGACGGCGCGGCGCGCACGGCGCAGGTCGACCGGATCGACGCGTTGATGCGTTTCGAGCCCACCGAACTCGGCAAACTCTTCGGCATCCCGGACCTGCAGGTCCACACCCCGCCGGCCGACAAGTCCGACGGCACGGGGGGCTCCGGCGGGTCCGGAATGACCACCGCGGGCGTCCTCGTCCTCAAGGGCACCCTGCCCACCGCGGCGAACGGCCGTGTCCTGCCCGCCGGTGTCACCCCGTCCAGTTCCGCGACCCGGGTGCCGGTGCAGATCCAGGCCGACCTGCTGCTCGAGGGCGACAAGGTCCGGATCCAGGCGACCGGTTTCTACACCGACACCACCAGCACGGTCGACACCACCGCCGCGGTCAAGACCGATTCGAAGATCCCCGAGACCGATCACGCCGCAGTGCTCGCCCGCTTCAGCCGTACGATCGATATCAAGGAGTTGCCGTTCGGTGTCGCACCGACCGAGGTGTCGGCGCTCGGCGGCCAGATCGTCGTCGAGGGTGTCGGCCGCAACATCACCATCGACCTGGACCGATTGCAGCAACCATGATCGAGATCGTCATTCTGGCCGCCGTCATCGCGGCCGCCGTCGCGGTCGGGTTCTACCTGTCGCGCAGGCAGGGGCAGGTTCGTCCCGCCACCCTCGACCCCGAGACACATCAGCGCGCCCGCCTGCTCGACGCCGCCGGTGTGACCGGTGCGACCCCCGCGGTGCTGCACTTCTCCGCCGACTGGTGCGGCCCGTGTGACGCGGTCCGCCGGGTCGTCGCCGGCGTCACCGCCGACCTGTCGGAGTCCCCGAATGCCCCGCGCGACATCGAGATCGACATCGACGCCGATCCCGCGCTGGCCCGCGAGCTCAATGTCCTCTCGCTGCCGACGACCTTCGTCTTCGACGCCGAGGGCAAGGAGCGCTTCCGCATCTCCGGCGTTCCCAAGGCGGGCGACCTGCGCACCGCCCTCGAGCCCCTGACGGTGTGATCTAGCCCCATATCCAGGGGGGCCGAGACATTCTCCGGTGAGACCGGGTAAACTACTCCTCGTGCAAACCGACCACGAGCTGATGCTCACCCGACGCCGCACAGTTGATCTGTGTCGCCTCGGTGGTTGTTGCTGCCTGTGCTGCTGACCGATCGGCTTTTTCTCTCCCGAGATTTCTGACGTCGATCTATGCCCGCCGTGCGAGTGATCCTCTGGATCCCCCGGTGACCAGGCAGATCCCCCTGACTTACACAAAGCCCAGGAGTTCGCACAATGACCCGTTCCTCTGAATCTCCCCCTCGCGTCGATGTCCGCGGGCCGCGTTTCGTGGCCTGGATCACCACCGGCGTGCTGGTTCTCGTGCTTCTCGTCGCCGCCTTCTCGACCGCCGCGGCCGCGATCCTGATCGGCCTGCAGGCCGTCGTCTTCGCGATCGGCGCGATCAGCGGCCCCGCCAAGCACCCTTACGGCCGGATCTACGCCGCGTTCGTCGCGCCGCGCAACGGTCCGCCCACCGAGACCGAGCCCGTGCCGCCGCTGCGTTTCGCGCAAGCGCTCGGCTTCGTGTTCGCCGGTCTCTCCCTGCTGGGCTTCGCGCTCGGCTCCTCGATCGTCGGCGCGGTGTTCGCCGGCTTCGCCCTGTTCGCGGCGTTCTTGAACGCGGCGTTCGGGGTCTGCCTGGGTTGCCAGATCTATCCGCTGGTAGCTCGCTTCCGCCGGTCACCAGCCCCGGCACCGAACTGACCCCCTTGCACGTCTCTGAAAGGAACAACATGGCTCGCTCCGATGTCCTGGTCTCCGTTGACTGGGCCGAAGAGAACCTCAACGCCCCCGGCGTCGTCTTCGTCGAGGTCGACGAGGACACCTCCGCCTACGAGGGTGGCCACATCGAAGGCGCCATCCGCCTTGACTGGAAGACCGACCTGCAGGATCAGGTCCGTCGCGACTTCGTGAACCAGGAGCAGTTCTCCGACCTGCTCTCGGCGCGTGGCATCGGCAACGACGACACCGTGGTGCTCTACGGCGGCAACAACAACTGGTTCGCGGCCTACGCCTACTGGTACTTCAAGCTGTACGGCCACAACGACGTCAAGCTGCTCGACGGCGGCCGCAAGAAGTGGGAGCTCGACGGTCGTCCGCTCTCGCGCGACGCGGTCGCGCGCCCGGCCACCCAGTACAAGGCCGCCGCTCCCGACCTGAGCATCCGCGCGTTCCGTGACGAGGTCATCGCCGCCATCGGCACCAAGAACCTGGTCGACGTGCGCAGCCCCGACGAGTTCTCGGGCAAGATCCTCGCGCCCGCGCACCTGCCGCAGGAGCAGAGCCAGCGTCCCGGCCACATCCCGGGCGCGATCAACGTGCCGTGGAGCAAGGCCGCGAACGAGGACGGCACCTTCCGCAGCGACGCCGACCTGGCCGAGCTGTACAAGGATGCGGGCCTGGACGGCGAGAAGGAGACCATCGCCTACTGCCGCATCGGCGAGCGTTCCTCGCACACCTGGTTCGTGCTGCAGGAGCTGCTCGGCCACCAGAACGTCAAGAACTACGACGGCAGCTGGACCGAATACGGTTCCCTCGTCGGAGCGCCTATCGAGTTGGGAGCGTAATCAATATGTGTGCAGCACCTACCCAGGGACAGGCCATTCCGGCCGGCGTCGATGTGGAGAAGGAAACGGTCATCACCGGCCGTGTCCTGAGCACCGACGGCCAGCCCGTCGGCGGCGCGTTCGTGCGTCTGCTCGACGGCAACGGTGACTTCACCGCCGAGGTCGTGGCCTCCGGCACCGGTGATTTCCGCTTCTTCGCCGCGCCGGGTTCGTGGACCCTGCGCGCGCTGAGCTCGTCGGGCAACGGCTCCGCCGAGATCAGCCCCGAGGGCGCCGGCATTCACGCCGTCGACGTCGCGGTCGCCAAGTAAGAAGCTCACAACGGCCCTGGTAGTTCCTGTGCGGGAACTACCAGGGCCGTTTTCGTATCTGTTACGAGGACTGGCTAGACTCCGATTGTGGTCATCTTCTTCGAGGTACTCCTTGTCGCCGTGTCGATTCTCATCGGCTGGTTCGGCCTGTACGTCTTCTACCGGCTCTTCACCGAGTCATGAGCGGGCTCGCTGGCGAAGGTAACGAACCGGCCGAGCGAGCGAGCACAGAGCAAGACGCTCCGGCCGAGCGTCGTAGCGGCGACGAAGCAGTCAACGTCGCCGCCGAACGGGCGAAGGAAACCGGCGCCCGAAACATTTCGGTGTTGCCCGGCCTCCCCCTGCCCGAGGACACGGCCAATCTGCGCCTCGGCCCGGATCTGAACCACGCCATGCTGGCCCTGCTGCCGCTGGTCGGCGTGTGGCGCGGCGAGGGCGAAGGCCACCACCCCGCCGAGGGCGACTACCGCTTCGGCCAGCAGATCATCGTCTCCCACGACGGCGGCGACTACCTGGCCTGGGAATCGCAGACCTGGAAGCTCGACGCGGACGGCAAGTACACCGGCCCGGACCTGCGCGAGAGCGGCTACTGGCGGGTCGGCGGTGAGGGCACCGACGAGCTGCTCGAACTCCTGCTCACCCACAGCAACGGCGTCATCGAGCTGTACTACGGCAAGGCCCGCAACCAGGCCTCCTGGGAGCTCGCGACCGACGTCTCCATCCGCAGCACCTCCGGCGCGGTGGTGGGCGGCGCCAAACGCCTCTACGGCATCGTCGACAACGGCGACCTCGCCTACGTGGAAGAGCGCGTGGACCCCGACGGCGCGCTCGTCCCCCGCCTGTCGGCGCGGCTGGTCCGCTACATCGGCTGAGATTCTTCGAGAACGGCCCGCCCAGATCTGATCTGGGCGGGCC
>NZ_JBHWZY010000591.1:0-4412 GCF_042727815.1 Nocardia sp. NPDC060220 | reverse complement strand
GTCCCTAACCGGCGGCCCCTCAGGGCCGCGACTCGAGCGCGCCAGCGCTCCAACAAACACAGCGTCGAACCGCCTGGGACAACCGAACGCAGGTGACCCTCGCACCCGCGACTCCCCGCCGCATCGTCGAGAGTCCCCGCGCCGCCGGCAATTAGTCGACGCCCAGGTAGGCCGACATGACCGCAGGGTCGGTGAGCAATCCCGCACCCGGACCGGACTTGGTGACCTCGCCGGTTTCCAGGATGTAGGCGCGATCACTGCGGGTCAGGGCCTGTTGGGCGTTCTGTTCCACGAGCAGCACGGTGGTGCCCTGGCGGTTGATCTCGCTGATGATCCGGAAGATCTGCTGGATCACCATGGGGGCCAGACCCATCGAGGGTTCGTCGAGCAGCAGCAGCTTCGGCCGGGCCATGAGGGCGCGGCCGATCGCGAGCATCTGCTGTTCGCCGCCCGACATCGTGCCGCCGACCTGCTTGCGACGTTCGGCCAGGCGGGGGAACAGTTCGAAGACCCAGTCCAGGGTCTGTTGATACTCGGTCTTCTTCTCGAAAGGCCTACCGTAGCAACCCATGTCGAGGTTCTCCGCGACCGTCATGCCCGGGAAGACACCGCGGCCCTCCGGCGCCTGGATGAGACCCTCGACCACCCGATCGTGCGCTTTCATGGTGGTGATGTCTTTGCCCTGGAACAGGATTCGGCCCGAGGTGAGCGGCAGCAGGCCCGACATCGCCCGCATGGTGGTGGTCTTGCCCGCGCCGTTGGCGCCGAGCAGAGTCACCAGTTCACCCTGGGCGACCGACAGCGAAATGCCGTGCAGCGCTTGGATCCGGCCGTAGTTCACGACCATGTCCTGGACCTCGAGCAGCGGCGCCTCGGTCTCGACCACGGCCTCCGGCTCGTCCCGCGAGCGCACCACCACGGCGTCCGCCACCGGCGTCGCCCCCTCCTCCGCGGCGGCGACCGATCCCTCGCGCACTTCCTCGATCGTGTCCGCGTCGGGCACGCCGAGGTAGGCCGCGATCACCGCCGGGTCCTCACGCACCTGGGTGGGCAGGCCGTCGGCGATCTTGCGCCCGAACTCCAGGACCACGATCCGGTCGGTCACGCCCATCACCAGGCGCATGTCGTGCTCGATGAGCAGCACGGTGTAGCCGTCGTCGCGGATCTTGCGGATCAGGTCCATCAGCGCCGACTTCTCGCTGGGATTGAAACCGGCAGCCGGCTCGTCGAGACACAGCAGCTTGGGCTCGGTGGCCAGCGCCCGCGCGATCTCTAGCCTGCGCTGATCGCCGTAGGACAGGTTGCGGGCCTTCTCCACCGCGCGTGGCGCGATGCCGACGAACTCGAGCAGCGCCATGCCGCGTTCGATGGCATCACGCTCCTCGCGCCGGAACTTCGGCGTGCGGAACACCGCGCCGGGCACCGAGGTGGTGTGGCGCGCGTCGGTGCCGACGACCACGTTCTCCAGCGCCGTCATCTCGCCGAACAGCCGCACGTTCTGGAACGTGCGCGCGATACCCATCCGGGTGATCTCGTTGCGCTTGGTCTTGGCCAGCGGCCGACCGTCGAAGTGCACGCTGCCCGACGCGGGCTTGTAGACGCCGGTGATGGCGTTGAAGCAGGTGGTCTTACCCGCGCCGTTGGGGCCGATCAGGCCGAGGATCTCGCCGCGACGGATCTCGAAACTGACCCCGTCCAACGCGGTCAGACCGCCGAACTTGACGGTCAGACCGTCGGTACGCAGCAGGGGCTCGCCCACCGCGGTCTCGATCTCGCGATGCGGCGCGACCACCTCGGCGACGGTCTCGGCATCGGCGAGCTCGGGCAGCACCGCGGTGACGTCGACCTCGCCGGTCGGCTCGACCTCGGGCGGCGGCTGGTAGCCGGCCTTCATGTCTTCGTTGTCGTACAGCGCGTCTCCCGCGCCCGGCCCCGTCATCGCCCTGCTCCGATCGATTCGGCCGCCGGCTTGCGCACGACCGCCTGGTACACCTGTCTGCCGTAGGCGAGCAGTTTCTGCCGCACCGGGAACAGACCCTGTGGCCGCAGAATCATCATCACCACGAGCGCGATGCCGAAGTAGAGGTACTTCAGGTCACCGAGGTTCTGGGCGCCGCCCGGACGGAACAGCAACACACTGCCGAACAGCAGCAGGCCGAGGATCACCGCGACGATCGCCACGCCGATCACTGTCCGCCGGACCCACGCGGCCAGCGCGTCCTTCTTCCACCGCCACAGCAACCACAGCCCGATCAGCAGCGCGACATCGAGGCCGAGCAGCAGGTAACCGGTCGACTCGCTGGACACCAGCTGCACCGACTGCAACCGCATCGGCAGGTAGGCGATGAGGAACGCGCCGACGATCACGCCGAGCTTGTTGCCCGAACCACCCAGCACCACCGCGCACAGGAACAACATCGACAAGATGATGTCGAACTGTTTGGGGTTGACGTAGGTGACCTGACCGGCGTACATCGCGCCGGACAGACCGCCGACCGAGGCGCCGATCACGAACGCCCACAGCTTGAACTTGAAGGTCGGCACGCCCATGATCTCGGCGGCGTCCTCGTCTTCGCGGATGGCGACCCAGGAGCGCCCGACCCGGCTGCGCTCGAGGTTGCCGATGATCAGCAGCACCACGATCACGAAGGCCATACCGAGCCAGAACCACCAGGTGCCGTTGCTGGCCCGCTGGAAGGGATTCCAGCTGCTGGTGTCGCCGAGGTTGCCCGGGGAGAAGAAACCACCGGGGTGCGCCTCGGATTCGCCGACCGTGGGGTAGGCGATCTTGGACAGCCCGAGGCTGCCGTTGGTCAGGTCGCCCAGGTTGTCGGCCATCAGCCGGACGATCTCACCGAAGCCCAGCGTCACGATCGCGAGGTAGTCACCGCGCAGCCGCAGGGTCGGCGCGCCGAGGATCAGGCCCGCGAGCGCGGTCAGCGCGATCGCGATCGGCAGGCAGGCCACCCACGCCCAGCCGGGTTGCAGCCAGCCGCCGTCGGTTTGGTTCCACGGACTGTTCGGACTGGTCAGCAGGCCGACCGTGTAGGCGCCGACGGCATAGAAGCCGACATAACCCAGGTCGAGCAGACCGGCCTGGCCGACCACCACGTTCAGGCCGATGGCGATCAGCGCGTACATGGCGAACTGCGCCATCACACCGCCGAAGCTCACGCCCGGAGTGTCGAGCAGCGGGGGCGGGAACAGCGGCATCAGCGCCAGCAAGGCGATGATCGGCACGCCAACGGCCCACTGGGCCGGACGCGAGAGCCCGTCCCACCAGACCCGGATCGCATCGCCGATGCCACGTCGATCCTGCTGTGCGACAGGCGCTTTCGGGGTTTTCGTCAGGTCTGTCATGCGCGTGCCCTCCCCAGGCTCTCGCCGAGGATGCCGGTCGGCCGGAACATCAGCACGGTCACCAGCAGCACGAACGCGACCACGTCACGCCATTCGGTGCCGAACAGGATCTGCCCGTACTGCTCGGCGATGCCGAGGATCAACCCGCCGAGCAGCGCGCCGCGCAGGTTGCCGATGCCACCGAGCACCGCGGCGCTGAACGCCTTGATACCGAGGATGAAACCGCCGGAGAAGATGATGCCGGTGGGGATGTAGAGCGTGTACAACATCGCGGCCGCGCCTGCCAGCAGACCGCCGATGAGGAACGTCAGCACGATGACCCGCTCACGCGAGACACCCATCAGGGTGGCGGTGTCGGGGTCCTGGGCGACCGCGCGGATGGCGCGGCCGAATTTGGTTCTGTTGATGACGATTTCGGTGGTGATCGCGAGCACGACGGCCGCGGCGATGATCACCAGCGCCACATTGGTGACCTGCGCGCCGAGGAAGCTGAACTGCACCTTCGGCTCCACGAGCCGGATACCGGTCTGGGCGTTGGAGCCGCCGAGCCCCGGCTTGATCTTGGGCAGGATGTAGTGCACGAATTCCTGGATCACGAACGACATACCGATCGCGGTGATCAGGAACGCCAGCGGTTTCGCGCCGCGCCTGCGCAGCGGCCGGTAGGCGACTCGTTCGAGCCCCACCGCCGCGATGCCCGAGACGAGCATGCCGAACAGCATCGCCAAGCCCAGGTACAGCACTGTCAGCAGGACACCCTGGGAATACACGTTGCCGCTGGGCGCGAAGCCGAGCAGTTCCAGTCCCACGTAGGTGCCGAACATGCCGAGCATGAAGATCTCGGAGTGGGCGAAGTTGATCAGTCGGAGCACGCCGTAGACCAGCGTGTAGCCGACAGCGACCAGGGCGTAGATCGAGCCATAGGTGAGGCCGTCCACGGTCAATCGCCAGAACTGGTCGATCACCCCGGAGACGTTGAAATCGATGGACCCTTCGGCCAACAGGGTCACACCGAGCGAAGCCGCTGATGTCATGGTTACTCTCGCGTCAGG
>NZ_JBHWZY010000590.1:0-4415 GCF_042727815.1 Nocardia sp. NPDC060220 | reverse complement strand
GGCCGCGCCGGACGCTGCCGGACCGGCGGGTCCGGTCGCGGGCGAGCCGACCTGTAAGCCGGATCCTGTCCCCGATTCGCATCGGGGGGCGACCATCCATCTGGACACACCGTTGCCGGGTGCCTCGAGCGGTCCACCCGCAGGCTCGGGCGAGCAGCCCTCGAACACCTGCGCAGCCGCACCGTTGCCGATGCGACCTTCGACCTTGCTCCGGGCGGGGTTTACCTAGCCGCCCCGGTCACCCGGGGCGCTGGTGCGCTCTTACCGCACCGTTTCACCCTTACCGCACGTGCGTGCGGCGGTTTGTTTTCTGTGGCACTGTCCCGCGGGTCACCCCGGGTTGCCGTTAACAACCGCCCTGCTCTGTGGAGTCCGGACTTTCCTCGGCACCGGGCAGCGGCACTGTTCGTGCCCGTTCCCGTTACCGCGGTCGCCCGGCCGACTCGCCCGCCGGTACAGAGTACTCGCTACGGTATTGACTCATGGAACGTGTCGACGTCAGTTTCCCTTCGGGTGACCAGCAGTGCGCCGCGTGGCTCTACCTGCCCGACGGCGCGCCTCGTCCGCGGCCGTTGGTGATCATGGGACACGGGCTCGGGGCCACCCGCGAGATGGGGTTGGATCGGTATGCGCGGCGGTTCGTCGCCGCGGGAATGGGGGTGCTCGCGTTCGACTACCGGAATTTCGGTGCCAGTGAGGGTTCGCCGCGCCAGGTGCTCAACATCGGGCGACAGCGGCAGGACTGGAAGGCCGCAATCGCCTACGCGCGCAGCATCCGGGGCTTCGACGCCACTCGGATCGCGTTGTGGGGCACCTCGTTCGGCGGGGGACATGTGCTCGCGGTGGCGCCCGACGACGATTACCTCGCCGCGGTGGTGGCCCAGGTGCCGTTCACCAGCGGGTGGGCGTCGGGGATGGCGAAGGGCCCGATCAGCCTGACCAAGGTCGCCACCATCGCCGCCACCGACCTGCTCTTCGGGCCGATCCGCCGCAAACCCGTCCGCATCCGCCTGGCCGGGCGCAAACGCTCCGCGGCGTTGATGAGCGCCACCGACGTGCCGGAAGGCTACGGCCGACTGGCCGAGGAGAGCGACACCTACGATCCCAAAGTGGGTGCCCGCGTGGCATTCTCGACACTGTTCGACTCCCCCGGCCGCCGCGCCAAGTCCTTGAAGATCCCGGTCTTCTACGCGATCGCCGAGAACGACTCGATCGCCCCCGCCGGCCCGACCCGCAAGGCCGCCGAACGCACCAAACACGCTGTGGTCAAGCAGTATCCGGTCGGCCACTTCGACGTGTACTTCGACGATGTCTTCGAGCAGGTAGTACGCGACCAGACCGATTTCCTGGTGTCGGTCCTTCGCCCCTGAACTGCCCGGATACCCCGCGCCCGTGGGGCACCATGGGGTGATGGAACAGATCAGCTCGCCTGATCGCTGCGCGTGGCGATGCGGGTGTTCTGGAACGAGGTGAACTGCCAGCCGTTGTTCGTGAGGGCGGCCGTGCGGATCTGGACGCTGCTGTGTGGCGGGGCAGGTTGTCCTCGACGCAGGACGCGGACCCCGTAGGTCACCAGGATCGCTGTGTCGCGGGTGGGGAATCGCAAGGTGCTCCGCTCGGGCTCCGACAGGTGGGTGCCGCGCATGAAGCCGTCGAAGCCTTCCTGCATGACGGCGGCGAGTTGCGCACGGCCCTGGATGAATTCGCCGATCACCGAGACGAAGTCGGCGTCATCGGTGAACGTCGCGGCGAACGCGGTACCGTCGCCGGCTGCCCACGCGGCGACCTGTTCGGCGAGTAAATCCAGCACGGCTGCCTCGTCGCTCATCGGTCCGCCCGCCGAAGGCCGACGTATTCGAGGGCGGCGAAGGTCGCGACCAGGGCGGCGCCGGTGAGGAGGAACGCGATGCCGGGGGTGGTCAGGGTGAAGATATCGGTGGCGGCGAGCGCCGTCATGCCGACGGCCGAGAGCGCGTTGACCGCGATGACTGTGGGGGCGAAGCGAGCGGGACCACCCCGGGCGATGGCGAGCAGGGTGGCACCGCCGGTGAGCATGACGACACCGAACAGCAGCGACACGGGGACCGGTAGGCCGAGTGGGTCGCGCAGTAGCGGCGCTGCGGCCGCCATCACGATGCCGAAAAGCCCTGTGCTCCAGCCGTCTACACGCAGCACCGTGGGCAGTAGGCCGGGTCGCGGATTGGCGATCGAGGTGGTCATCGTCTTCTCCTGTCTCGGGGAACGACCCCACTGTGCGGCGACCGGGTCAGCGTGGCAATGACCTCGGAGGTCATGGCCTTGTCTCGCGCCGGGCCGATACGCTGGGCGGGTGACGAGGACGAGCGCCCAGATCGGGCCGTTGATGCGCGAGTGGCGGCAGCGGCGCAAGCTCAGTCAGCTCGACCTGGCACTGACCGCGGATACCTCGGCACGGCACCTTTCCTACCTGGAGACCGGACGCTCCAAGCCGAGTCGCGACATGGTGCTCCGCCTGTGCGAGGCGCTCGAAGTGCCACTGCGAGAACGCAATACCTTGCTGCTCGCGGCCGGATTCGCGCCCGCCTACCAGGAGTCGCGGCTCGACGCCGCCGAACTCTCGGCAGCCAGGGCCGCCATCGACACCATGTTGCGCGCGCACGAACCGTATCCGGCCGTGGTGGTCGACCGGTGGTGGGACGTGGTCGCGGGCAATGCCGCCATGCCGGTCCTGATGATCGGCATCCCCGAGCAGCTGCTGCTCCCCCGCCCCAACGTCTACCGGCTGGTCCTGCACCCGGACGGCCTCGCGCGGCGGCTGGAGAACCTGCACCAGGTCAGGGACCTCTTCCTCGAACGGTTGCGCCGGCAGGCGGGAGCCACCGGTGACGACCGTCTGCGCGCCCTCTACGACGAGGTGAACGCCTATCCCGCGCCACCGGATTCGCCGGCACCCGCCGAATCCACCGGCCCTTTCCAGGTGCCGATCCGCGTCACCACACCCACCGGCACCCTGTCCATGTTCTCGACGATGGCCACCTTCGGCGCACCCGCCGATGTGACCCTGTCCGAACTCGCCATCGAGTTCTTCTATCCCCTCGACGACGCCACCGCCACAGCGCTGCGGGCGATGGGCGACGCACAGTCACCTGGGTGATCGACCACGACAAGGGGCGCAGCACCTGATCGGTACTGCGCCCCTTGTTTTCGTGAGTAGATCAGATGGGCTGGAAGCCCGCGCCTACGCCGCCTGCGCGGTTGAGCACGTCCAGGATCACCTGGATTGGCTGGAAGTACGCGGGCGAGTGGATCGGGTTCGCGCCACCGGTGCACGGGACGTCGAAATCGACCGGGCCCAGGCCGGTGAGACGGCCCTGGTTCATGCCGACGAGGCGGTCGCCGACGACGACGGGGCCGCCGGAATCGCCCGGCTGCGAGCAGTACTGGTTGATGGAGGTGCCTTCGAGCTCACCCCACACCACGCCACAGCTGCGACCGCTGGTACGGCCGTCCGAGCACACCGTGGCGCCGGGGCCGGGCGAGGCGCCGATACCGGCGACGGTGGTCTGGCCGATGGTGCGCACCGGCAGTACCTTCGACGCATCCAGTTGCAGCACAGCGAAATCCAGGTAATCACCGTCGTCGGAGTACGCGACGGTCCCGATCACGCCTGCCTTGAGCGCCTGCTCGGCGCCGACGCGCGAACCGGTCGGCGCGCAGTGTCCGGCGGTGAGGCCGACGAGGCGACCCGCACCGTCGTGGCCGATGGCTGTGAGCGAACAACCGGAGTTGTTGTCGAAGACGATGCCCGAAGCCGCGCCGAGCACCACGCTCGGATCGGCCGTCACACTGCCCGCACCCGCGGACGCGGTGAGCACCCCCGCGATGGCCGCCGCAAACGCCGCCATCCGTAGAAACCTCATCAAGTACCTTTCCTGTGTGGCCGCGGCATTCCGCGCGCCCGAGAATATTTCGGGCGATGCGGCGTCGTCGTTACGCCGACCGTGCGCCGGGGCGACCGTACCGTGCCCGGGTGACGAGCGGCTAGCTCACAGGTACGAGGTGTCGTTGACCAGGCGCACCGAGGCGCCGCCGTCGGGATAGAACTCGGCCACGCACAGCGACGCGAGGTCGAGGTGCAGGCGGTACAGCAGCGACGGCCCCACCCCCAGCGCCAGTTGCAGCAGGGTTTTGATCGGGGTCACGTGGCTGACCACCACCACGTTCTGGCCCGGGTACAGCGCCACCAGATCGCGGCGCACCCCTTCGACGCGTTCGCGGACCTGATCGAAACTCTCGCCGCCGGGTGCGGGGATCGACGGGTCGCCGAGCCAGTCGCGGTGCAGCAACGGGTCGCGCTCGGCGGCCTCGGCGAAGGTGAGACCCTCCCAGTCGCCGAAATCGGTCTCGGTGAGGCCGTCGAGGATGCGCAACGGCAC
>NZ_JBHWZY010000589.1:0-4430 GCF_042727815.1 Nocardia sp. NPDC060220 | reverse complement strand
GGCCCTGGACCTGAGCCTGCTCGACGCCAGCCCGGTCTTCGGGCTGGCGGCGCCGCAGCACCACATCGCGCAGGTCCTGGAACAGCGTGCTGTCGAACTCGGCGCGGCGATCCGGCGCGGACACGAGGTCGTCGGCCTGACACAAGACGACGACATGGTCACCGTAGACGTCGCGGGCCCGGATGGAACCTACCGCCTGCGAGCCCGATATCTCGTCGGCGCGGACGGGGTGCACAGCGTCACCCGCACGCTGGCCGGCATCGGATTCCCCGGTGTCACCTACGACCGCGCGACCAGCCGGGCGGCGCACGCCACCGTCCCGGCCGACTGGGTGGACCCCACAACCGGCGTCCTGACTGTGCCCGGCTACGGGACCGTCCAACCATTCCTGCCACTGCGCACCGAGCACGGGGGTTTCTCCTACGCGCCGTTCCCCGGTCATTCGCCGCTCATCAGCACCATCGAGTGGGACCAGCCCGAGACCGACGCTCCCATGAGCCTCGACGAGCTTCGGGCCAGCGTCGACCGCGTACTCGCCGCCGACATCCCACTCGGCGCGCCCTCCGGCCAGGAACCGCACGTGCTGCGCCGGCTCAGCGGTGGCAACACCCGAATCGCCGACCGATTCCGAGACCGCCGCGTGTTCCTGATCGGCGACGCCGCCCACATCTACACTGCAGGAGGCGGCCCTGGGCTCAATCTCGGCCTACAGGACGCGGCCAACCTCGGCTGGAAACTCGCCGCCGACATCCGCGGCAACGCCCCGACCGACCTACTCGACAGCTACGAGGCCGAACGTCGGCAAGCCGCCTCCCGCATGGTCACCTACGCCCAAGCACAATCCGCGCTGATCGCCCCGGGCAGCGACGTCACCGCCCTGCGCGAACTGTTCACCGAACTACTACGCGACCAGGACACCGTGCAGCGTCTCGCCGCCCTCACCGCAGGCGCCGACATCCGCTACGACACGGGCGGACCCGATACCCACCCGCTCATCGGCCGGTTCGCGCCGGACATGGAATTGACCACCCCGAACGGGACCGTCCGGCTGGCCGAGCTGACCAGGACTGCACGGCCACTGCTGCTCGACCTGACCGGGAACACGGGGTTGGCGGAAACGCTGCCCGAGTGGCACGACCAACTCGACATCGTCACCGCACGCCCCCAACCCGGATCACCCACCGCCCTGCTCCTACGCCCGGACTGCTACGTCGCGTGGGCAACCGCATCCCCGTGCCCGGACAGTTCGGACCGACAGGCGCTCCGCACGGCACTGCAGCGCTGTTTCCGCCCCACGAACCCGCCGGCATCTGACCGCTGACGGGTCGGTAGTCCCTCATCCGTCACGACGACATGAAATCACCGGTAGGTCAACACCGCTCGATGTTCCGCGCTCAGCGCCGGATCGGGTGGATCTGCTCCTCACCCTCGGAGACGAGCTTGCCGAGAATGTCGCGCAGCGAAGCGCGCTCATCGTCGGTGAGTCGTCCGAAGAAGTCGTCCGCGTCCTTCGTCCGGGCGGCAGTCAAGGTTGCGAGAGTCCGCTTGCCCAGCGCGGTCACCACCACGAGAATCGCGCGGCGGTCGGTCGGGTCGGGCCGTCGCGCGACCAGATCAGCTTCCTCGAGCGCGTCCACCACTTCCGTGGCCGACCGGGCGCTGATCCGCAACGCGTCCGCGATGGCCGACAGCCGGAGACCGTCGTGCTCGCCGGCCACGCGGAGCGCGCGGGCCTGGTGTGGCGTCAGACCCATCGGCGCGTACGCCGCCGACCAGCGCCGACGGAGCGTCCTGGCCACCTGCATCAGGAGGTCGCTCTCGTTGTCGGGCATAAACCCGCCTCTCGCTTTGTTTTCCTTACCAGATAGTGAGGTAACCTCAGCATAAACACAACCCAAGGGGGTTGCAGATGGAAGTGAAAGTCTCCGCCGGCGGCGGCCGCGCCCGCCGACCCGACCCGGCCGATCGCGCACAACTGCGCGAGTCCCCCGTGTCCCTGCGCCGGATCGCCGCGCTCTTCGCGCCGTACCGGCTTCAGCTCACCCTGCTGACCGTCCTGATCGTGGCGGGTTCGACGATCGGCCTCGCCTCGCCGTTCCTGCTGCGGCTGGTGATCGATGACGCGCTCCCCCAGCAGAACGTCCCACTCCTGCTCTGGGCCGTGGGCGGCATGCTCGCCGTCACCGTGCTCACCGCCGTGCTCGGCGTAGGCCAGACACTCATCTCCACCACGGTCGGGCAGCAGGTGATGCATGTCCTGCGTGCCGACGTGTTCCGCCACCTACAGCGGCAGTCGCTGGCATTCTTCACCCGCACCCGTAGCGGTGAGGTCCAGTCGCGCCTGATCAACGATGTCGGCGGCATGCAGTCCGTGGTCACCAGCACCGCGACCGCCATCGCGAGCAACGTCACCACCGTGGTCGGCACCGCCGTCGCGATGGCCGTGCTGTCGTGGCGGTTGTCGCTGCTGTCGCTGGTGGTGCTGCCGCCGGCAATCTGGCTGACCCGGCGCGTAGCGCTGCTGCGACGCGACATCACCGCCCAGCGCCAACGTCACCTCGCCGATCTACACGGCCAGGTCGAGGAAGGACTCTCGGTGAGCGGCGTCCAGCTGGGCAAGACCCTCGGCACCGGTCCTCTCGCGTCCGCGCAGTTCGAGCAGACCTCGCATGACCTGGTCGGCCTCGAAGTGCGCTCACAGCTCGCGGGCCGCTGGCGGATGGCCACTATGAGCATCCTCTTCGCGGCCATCCCGGCGCTGCTCTACCTCGCCGCCGGTCTTCCGGCGACCAGCAGCGGCATGACGATCGGCACCCTGGTCGCCTTCACCACGTTGCAGGCAGGGTTGTTCAGGCCGCTGATGGCTCTGCTCAATGTGGGTGTCGAAGTTACCAGCTCGATGGCGTTGTTCAGCCGGATCTTCGGCTACCTGGACCTTCCGGTCGAGATCGATGAACCCACCCAGCCGGTCGACCTCGACCCACGCGATGTCGTGGGCGAAGTCCGGTTCGACGATGTCAGCTTCCGCTACGACGCCGCGGGCCCCGATGTCCTCGATGGCGTCTCGCTCGTCGTACCTCCCGGGTCGACGCTCGCCCTGGTCGGCGAGACCGGTTCCGGCAAGACCACCCTCGCTTCGCTCGTCGCGCGACTGCACGATGCGACCGGTGGCCGGGTGACCATCGACGGCGTCGACGTTCGTGATCTGGAGCTCGGCACCCTCGCTCGCATCGTCGGCGTGGTGTCGCAGGAGTCGTACCTGCTGCATACGACCATTCGTGAGAACCTTCGCTATGCCAAGCCCGGTGCGACCGATGCGGAGATCGAGCGCGCGGCCCGTGCCGCCCAGATCCACGAGCTGATCGCCTCACTGCCCCAGGGCTACGACACTGTGGTCGGGTCGCGCGGTCATCGGTTCTCCGGCGGTGAGAAGCAGCGGATCGCGCTGGCGCGCACCCTGTTGCGCGACCCGCGTGTGCTGGTACTCGACGAGGCGACGAGCGCCCTCGACAACGAGACCGAGCGTGCGGTGCAGGCCGCCATCGACGTGGTCGCCCAGGGCCGCACGGTCATCACGATCGCGCACCGGCTGAGCACCATCCGCGATGCCGACCAGATCGCTGTCCTGCACCATGGCCGGGTCGCCGAACTCGGCGACCACCGGACCCTCGTCGACGACGGCGGACGCTACGCCCGGCTCAACGGCGCCGCCGACGTCGTGGCGGCCTGATCGGCCGACCGAGGACGAGGCCGTCGATCTACCGACAGCCGCCGAGCCACCACCATCCACCGCCCAGTTCCATTGTCGGACAGATCGGATCGCCGAAACCGTCATACGGTTCAGGACCAGGCGATTCGGTGAAGTGCGCGTAACCGACGGCGCCGTCGGGGCTTCCCAGGTAATCGGGCACGAACCGCACCGGAGGTCCCCCGAGGGTATTGATAGTCGCCACTTTGCAATTCGCCGACACAAAGCACAGGTGCCCCGGCAAGGGACTGCCGTAGTAGCCGTCATCGTCCGGAGTCTCCAATGCTGCCACCGCTGTGAACGCCGGTCGCTCGAGCCAGAATCGGGTCCGCGCCCCGACCTCAGGACAGGCGACGAAAAGAACTGGCGCTCCGATGCCCACCACGGCCATCGCGGCGGTGATCGCCAGCGGCCATCGCTGTGTCAGCTCGCGGGCACGGGCCATCGCGACCGCGAACAGCGCGATCACCGTCAACCACGCCATTCCGAGCACGGGTAGCGCCAGCAGCCACAATTCCGTCATCACCCAACCCCGATGCAAGCTGACCATGATCGCCGTCAACATCAGGAATGCGGCGCATGTGGGCGCAACCGCAGGAGGGGACTTCGCCAGGAGCACGACGACAAGGTATCGCGCCCGCGTGGCGGTTCCGCGGTGAGAATGTGCGGAATTCGTGTGGCT
>NZ_JBHWZY010000588.1:0-4442 GCF_042727815.1 Nocardia sp. NPDC060220 | reverse complement strand
GCTCAATCGCCAGCCGCCGGTGTCGGTTCGCTGGGCGAATTCCGGCGTGCGGTCGCTGCGTAACGTGTCGTCGGTGCCATGAATAACCATCGCGGACCTGCCTTCCCCGGCGGGGCGCTGCGCCCTCCCCGAGCGTCTGGCGGGGCATCCACTCCCCGTAATCCAGTGTGGCATTTGCCAATTGTCTTGGTCAATTGCCATTGTTAGTAGGTAATTGCCGGATTTCGGGCGTGGCAAACCCGGCATTGTGGCGATCGCAGTGCGGCGTCCGCCCGATCGGGTGCGCGCCGGCCTCGACAAGTGGACGGGAGGCAGCATGCCGATGGTTCCCCAGGACGCCCGCGTCGCCGCGATCCGCTCCATTCTGGCCAGGCTGGGCAAGTACGCGGGCTTGAACGCAGAACGCCTGCGCCACACCGAGATCGACGCTGCGCCGCTGCTAGAGCTGCTGTCGGTGCGCCGGCACGCACGGCGTACCGACAGCAGTGTCGAGGCCTCGATCCTGCCCGTGGTGCGCGAGGTCACGCAGTGGCTGGCGCCGACGGACCGGCTGATCGTGGACGCGGCACTCTCGCTCGGGCTGTTTCGCGACCGCTCCGGCGTGGGTGTCGATGTCGAACGCCTGTACGCAGACAACCTCGGGGAACGTCGAGAGGCCTTGACCGAGCAGTGGATCGCGCTGCACACCCTGCTCGATGTCGACCCCGTTCCGGAGGCGCCCACCGTCAAACGGTTGCGTACGGTCTCCGAACACAACGCCTTCACCGCGCTCGCCGGACTGCTCGCCACCGATTCCGGCTATCCGATGGCCGGACCCTCCGTCGCCCAAACCACTGCCGTGCCCGCGCAACGCGGTGTCGTCACGGTCTTCGGTGACGCCGTCATCGATCACCTCTACCGGGTCGACTCCTTCCCGGCCGCTGACAACGCGGCCAGCGGCAGCTTTACCGGGCACCCCGGCGGCAAAGGGCTGAACCGGGCGGTCGCGGCAGCCCGTCTCGGCATCGGCGTGCATCTGGTCTGTGCCGTCGGCGGCGACGAATACGGCCGTCGCATCCTCGAATTCATCGAATCCGAACGCGTCCACCTCGACCTGGTCAAGGTCGTTCCGTTCGCGACGTCGCTGGTCACCGCCGTGGTGATCACCCCCAACGGCGAAAGCCGCATCATCGGCTGCCGTGACAATCGCGTCCAGCTCCAAGACGAAGACCTCCACCGTCCCGAACTCCGCGCCGCCCTGGAAGCCTCGGATGCGGTGATCCTGAGTTTCGAACCGCCACCTTCGGTGATCGAGCAGGTGCTGTCGATGGTGTCGCAGATGCGACCCAAACCACCCGTTATCGTGTGTCCGACACCGGCCATGCCGGTGCCGCAGAGCCTGTATCGACATCTGGGCGCGGTCGACTACCTCGTCGGCGCGGCCGCGGACCTCGACGCGCTGCTGCCCGATGTATCCGCCGAATCCGCCGCCGATATCGCCCGGCTGTTGCGCGGCCTCGGAGTCGGGACCGTGTGCACAGTCGAGAACTTCCGGTGTGTGGTCGCCTCCGACACGATCGAGACAGTCATCGACCATTTCCCACAGGTACTCAAGGCCTCGGTCGGTGCCGCCGCCGCCTTCACCGGCGCGCTGGCCTATCGTCTCGTCAATTCCGGAACCCCGCTCACCGCAACTGATTTCGTGTGGGCGACCGCGGCGATGATTCCGACCCAGAATCTGGGCGCGGTGGCGGTGTCGATGCCGAGTGCCGAGGAGATCGACCGCATCGTGCGCCTGTACGCGCCCCCGGCCTGATCCGGGGGTAAGGTCGCGACATTCAGCTCACGCCTGTCCGGCATCGGCGCCTTGTCGCCCTGTCCACGCACGGAGGATCGTTGACCATTCTGTCGTTCGGCGGTGCCAGGACCGGGGAAACCGGTGCCGATACCGCACACCGACTGGGTCGCCAGGGCAAGCAGCTACCGATTCGGGTGATCGAGATCCCGGACCGCGACGACGGCGGGCACCTTTTCCTCTTCGGTGAGCCCCGCGACGGCTGCCTCGTGCGGGTGCACTCGCGATGCCTCTACGGCGAGGGTCTCGGCTCCGACGACTGCGACTGCGGCGGGGAGCTCACCGAGTCGATGGACCGCATCCAGGCCGAGGGCGCCGGTGTGCTCGTCTACCTCGAACAGGAAGGTCGCGGGGCGGGCCTGATCTGGAAGGCCCGCGGCTACCGGGAGAGCGAACAGTCCGGCACCGACACCTTCGACAGCTATCGGCGCCTCGGCCTCGACGCCGACACCCGCCGCTACGAGCCCGCCGCGCACGCTCTGCGCGACCTCGAACTCACCCGGGTCCGGCTGCTCACCAACAACCCCGACAAGTGCCGGGCCCTGACCGAGGCCGGGATCACCGTCGAGCCCGTCGCCCTCACCATCGCCTTGCACTCCCCGCGCGGCAGGCAATATCTGCAGGCCAAACGGCGCCACCGCCAGCACACCATCCCCGCCGATCCGCTCGCCGACGAGCAGCGATCGGAGCGGGCGCGGTCGTGGTGGCGACCACGAGGTCGCCGGTAACCCCCCTCGTAATCCCGTATGTCCGGTTACGATAAGTGAGCCACGCCACTGTTGCCGCCCCTGTCTCGAGACAACGAGGCAGTTTCGCTCGCATTGGCTCGGCGTCCAGCTCGGCCTATGGGAACAGGGATATGACAGACATCGGTTTCGCGCACGCATCCGGGGTCACGGTGCACACCGTGCCCGCCGCCTTCCAGCAGACCGCCGCGTTGCGGCCCGACCAGATCGCCTTGCGCACGGTCGGTGGCACCCAGGAGATCACCTGGGCCGAATATGCGACGAGGGTGCGCGCACTGGCCGCCGGGTTGGCGAAACTCGGTGTGCGTCACGGTGACGCGGTCGGCATCATGCTCACCAACCGACCCGAGTTCAACCTGATCGACACTGCCGCCCTGCACCTGGGCGCCATCCCGTTCTCGGTGTACAACACCAGCTCCACCGAACAGATCGCGCACGTGTTCGCCAACGCGGGCAACACGGTGGTCATCACCGAGCAGACGTTCCTCGACACCATCCGCGCCTCGGGCGCCGAGATCGAGCACACCGTCATCGTCGACGGCACCGCCGAGGGCACCGTCACGTTGGCCGAGCTCGAATCCGATCCCGCACCGGACTTCGATTTCGACGCGGCCTGGCAGGCGGTCCAGCCCGGCGACCTGGCCACCCTGATCTACACCTCCGGCACCACCGGCCCGTCCAAGGGCGTCGAGCTCACCCAGAGCAATGTGATCGCCCAGGTCGTCGGCCTGGTCTCGGGTCCGCTGCCGGTCGGTTTCGACGACCGCGCGGTGTCGTATCTGCCCGCCGCGCACGTCGCCGACCGCATCTCCGCGCATGCGATGAGCCTGCTCACCGGCATCCAGATCACCACCGTCACCGATCCGCGGGAGATCGCCGCCGCTCTGCCGGACGCCCGTCCGACGGTGTTCTTCGGTGTGCCGCGGGTGTGGCAGAAGATCAAGGCGGGGATCGAGAACAAGCTCGCGGTCGAGCCGAGCCCGGTCAAGAAGGCACTGGCCAACTGGGCGATCGGTGTCGGCGTCGCGCAGGCCAAGGCGAAGCTGGCCGGTGAGAGTTCGCTGGTACTCGGCGTGCAGCACAAGATCGCCGACACACTCGTGCTGGCGAAACTGCGTGAGGCGCTCGGGTTCGCGGAGCTGAAGTGTGCGGCCTCCGGTGCAGCGCCGGTACCGCCGGAGACCCTCGAGTACTTCCTCGGCCTCGGCTTCGCCGTCACCGAGGTGTGGGGGATGTCGGAAACCGCGGGCGTCGGCACCTACACCGAACTCGACAAACCGCGCCCGGGCTCGGTCGGCCGGGTGATGGACGGGTGCGAACTGCGTCTCGACGCCGATGGTGAAGTGCTGCTGCGCGGCCCGATCATCACCCCCGGCTACCGCAACATGCCCGACAAGACCGCCGAGGCGATCGACGCCGACGGCTGGCTGCACACCGGCGACATCGGCACCCTCGACGCCGACGGCTACCTGCGCATCGTGGACCGCAAGAAGGAACTGATCATCAGCGAAGCGGGCAAGAACATCGCCCCCTCCAATATCGAGAACGCCATGAAGGCGGCCTCGTCGATGATCGGCCAGGCCGTCGCGATCGGCGAGGCCCGCGCCTACATCACCGCCCTGATCATGCTCGACCCCGACGTCGCGGCCTTGCGCGCCAAGGACTTCGGCGCCACCGACGCCACCCACGCGGAACTGGCCCGGCGCAAGGAGATCGTCGACGAGGTCAGGGAAGCGGTGCTCGCGGGCAACCGCAAGCTCTCACGGGTGGAGCAGATCAAGCGTTTCGTGATCGTCGAGAACCTGTGGGAGCCCGGCGGTGACGAGCTGACCCCGAAGATGTCGCTCAAGCGGACCCCGATC
>NZ_JBHWZY010000587.1:0-4442 GCF_042727815.1 Nocardia sp. NPDC060220 | reverse complement strand
GTGCCGTTCGATCTGCGCGTGCGCGCCCGTCGCGACCAGGTGCGTTCGACCGGTCGCGTGATCGCCTCGATCGACAAGCTCTTCGAGTCCTCGGGCGCCACCGCCCTGGCCAACGGCACGCCACTGCAACGCTTCTGGCGTGACGCGCATGCCGGGCGGGTCCACGCGGCCAACGATCCCGAGCGCGCCTACGTGATGTACGGCACGCACGAGTTCGGCCTGCCCGTCACCGACGCCATGGTGTAGCCGATGACCCGAACCGCTGAACTGACCTACGCATCGACCTCACGCTTCGCGCAGGTCACCCCCGATCTGAAGCTGCACTACCACGAAGCCGGAGTGGGCAACGGGCCGACGATCGTGCTGCTGCACGGTGGTGGACCCGGTGCCTCGGCGTGGTCGAACTTCGCCCGCAACATCCCGGTGCTGGCCGAGCGCTATCACGTGATCGCGCCCGATCAGCCGGGTTACGGCAAGTCCGACAAGCCGATCGACCACCCGCAGTACTTCGTGCACAGCTCGAACGCACTGCTCGCGCTGCTCGATCACCTCGAGATCACCGACCGGGTGCACCTGCTCGGCAACTCTCTCGGCGGCGGCGCCTCGGTGCGGTTCGCACTCGACCACCCCACGCGCGCGGGCAAACTCGTGCTGATGGGTCCGGGCGGGCTGAGCACCAACCTGTTCGCGCCCGACCCCACCGAGGGCGTGAAGCTGCTCTCGAAGTTCACCTACGAACCGACCAGGGACAACCTGGAGAAGTTCCTGCGGATCATGGTCTTCGACCAGTCCCTGGTGACCGAGGAACTCATCGACGAACGGTTCGCCTTCGCGAGTACCCCCGAGTCGCTGGCCGCGATGAAGGCGATGGGCAAGTCCTTCGCCGGCGCGGACTTCGAGAAGGGCATGCTGTGGCGTGACGCGTACAAGCTGCGTCAGCCGGTGCTGTTGATCTGGGGTCGCGAAGATCGGGTGAACCCCCTCGACGGCGCGCTCGTGGCCACCAAGGTGATCCCGCGCGTCCAGCTGCACGTGTTCGGTGGCTGCGGGCACTGGGCACAGCTGGAGAAGTTCGACGAGTTCAACCGGCTCACCGTCGATTTCCTCGGGGAGAAGTAATGAGCATTCGCGCCCTGGGCTACATGCGCATCGAGGCCACCGACATGGCGGCCTGGCGCGAGTACGGCCTCAAGGTTCTCGGCATGATGGAGGGCACCGGGCTGAACCCCGACGCGCTCTACCTGCGCATGGACGATTTCGCCGCCCGACTGGTGATCGTTCCCGGCGAGCAGGACCGGCTGCTGGTCTCGGGCTGGGAGGTCACCGACGGGCCCGGCCTGCAACAGCTGCGGGAAACCCTGAGCAAGGCTGGGGTCGCCTTCACCGAGGGCACCAAGGAAGAGCTGGGTGAGCGACGCGTCGAGGGCATGATCCGGTTCCAGGATCCGTCCGGGAACACCCTCGAGGCGTTCTACGGCGCGCAGTACCTGGGCCGCCGCTTCGTGAGCCCCTACGGCCACAAGTTCGTCACCGCCGAGCAGGGATTGGGCCACGTGGTTCTCACCTGCACCGACGATGCCGCGGCACAGGCGTTCTACCAGGACATCCTGGGCTTCCGGCTGCGCGACTCCATGCGGCTACCGCCGCAGATGGTCGGCCGTCCCGCCGACGGCGACCCGGCCTGGCTACGCTTCTACGGCTGCAACCCGCGCCACCACGCGCTGGCGTTCCTGCCGCTGCCGAACCCCACCGGCATCGTGCACCTGATGGTCGAGGTGGAGAACTCCGACGACGTCGGCCTCTGCCTGGACCGCGCCTATCGCAAGAAGGTGAAGATGTCGGCCACTCTCGGCCGCCACATCAACGACAAGATGCTGTCCTTCTACATGAAGACTCCCGGCGGATTCGACATCGAATTCGGCTGTGAAGGACTGGAAGTCGACGACCACGACTGGATCGCCCGCGAATCGACCGCGGTGAGCCTGTGGGGTCACGACTTCACTGTCGGATTCAAACAGCAATAGGAACGGGCGGCGAAGGACATGACTGAACAGATACCGGCGATCGACGGCCGGCAGTTCCGCACCGTGCTGGGGCAGTTCTGCACCGGCATCACCGTGATCACCGCGCTCGATCCGGACGGTGAGCCCATCGGGTTCGCCTGCCAGTCCTTCGCCGCGCTCTCCCTCGACCCGCCCCTCGTGCTGTTCTGCCCCACCAAGGGGTCGCGGTCGTGGGCGGCGATCGAGGCGGCGGGCAAGTTCTGCGTGAACGTGCTCTCCGAGGAACAGCAGCCGACGTGCGCACGCTTCGGCTCACGCGAGACCGACAAGTTCGCCGGAGTCGGCTGGCGGACATCCGCATTGGGCGTCCCCGTGCTCGACGATTCCTTGGCCACCATCGAATGCACCGTCGACTCCGTCGTCGACGGCGGTGACCACTACATCGTCATCGGCCGGGTCCACGCGCTCGCGGAGTCGGCCACCACCGGTGGTCGTCCGCTGCTGTTCTACCGCGGCCAGTACACCGGCATCGAGCCGGACAAGACCACCCCCGCCCCCTGGCGCGCGGACCTGGACCACTTCCTCACCACCACCAGTCTCGACACCTGGCTGTGAATCGACCGGCCTGAGCAGGCGGTCACGGCCTCGGTCGGCACCGTGGCGTGCACTGTTGCCGGCAGCTCATCTCGCGGTGAGCAGTGCGGTCAGCAGCGCGGACGACAGTGCCGCGGCGTTGTCCTCCTCGGTGTCCCAGCTGCGCGTGGTGACCGTCATCGCGGCCGGGCGTGGTGCACCGAGACAGTGCGGGGCGAACGCGGTGAAGAATTCGTGCGGATCGAGCAGGGTCTCCGGCGTGTGGACGCCGGGGCTCTTCGACCGCAGCAGTGCCGCGACCGCCAACGGCACGCCGGTGTTGTCGGCCATCGTGAGACCGGGGACCTGACACAGCGCCGTGGCGGCGGTCGCGGCGACTCCAGCCCGCAGGCCCGTCGCGACGGCGAACAGCGGTGGCAGGCCACCGGCGGTGATCAGTTTCGCCGGGTCGGCGGGCAGGAGTCGTTCGACGCGGGCTGCCACCCCGGCCGCCTGATCCAGCGTCAACAGGCGAGCGCCCATTACCCAGCGCAGTGCCAGCAGCGCCGCCGAGGTCGAGCGGTCGCCGACGACCACGGTGGTCGCGTCGCGGAGTTCGGGGAAGGCTCGCGCCACGGTGATCGCCTCCGGGTGACCGAAGCTGCGGCCTTCGCCGGTGCGCAGGCCCGGGTAGTCGATGCGCATCCGTTCCAGCGCCGGGCGCTGGGCGCGCACGCCGTCGCGGATGACCGGAATGTCACCGGCGATCTGCCGCATGCCGTGCACCACGGCCGCGGTCGCCCCCGGACCGGCCGGTTCGGTGTGCGCGGAGTGAATGTTCCAGCCGGTGACCACGGAGTCGACCCGGTCGAGTTCCCGGCCCGCCAGCACGGTGAGCAGATTGGCGATACCGGGGCTGGCGCCCATGCCGACCAGCGCTGTCACCCCCGCCGCGCGCGCCGCCGCGTCCAGTTCCAGCATGTCGATGGTCGGTTGGGGATCGTCGCAGATGTCGATGTAGTCGCAGCGCGCGGCGATCGCCGCCGCCAGGATCGGTGGGCCGAAGCGGAAATATGGGCCGACGGTATTCACCACCAGGTCGAAATCCCGCATCGCCGAAGTCAGCGCCGGACCGTCGGTGGCGTCCAGTCGACAAGCGGTGGCGCCGAGTTCGGTGGCGAGCGCGCGCGCCGCGGCCTCGTCCCGGTCGGCGATCGTCAGTGCTGTCACCCTGTCGTCGCCGTGCATGATGCGGGCGGCGACCCTGCCCATCTCCCCTGCCCCACCCAGTGCCAGAACTCGCATGACTGCCTCCCCGTCGAATATATTGACTAACATGACAGTAAATAAAGTCGGGCGGCCGAGCAAGGCCAAGGAGCGGATCGGCCAGATCCTGCGGGCCGCTCATTCCGTCGTGGCGAGCGACGGTTTCGCCGATACGACGCTGTCGCGAGTGGCCGCGGCGGCCGGGGTGCAGCGCACGCTGGTGCTGCACTATTTCGGCAGTAGAGACGGGCTGATGCGGGCCTTCGTCACCGAAGCCGTCGCCGCGTACGGTGACGCGCAACTGCGGCTGGGCGCCGAGGGGACGATCGAGGATCGAGTGGCACGGATGTTCGCACCGGGCGCTTACGGAAACCGCGACGACCTGGTGGTGTGGAGCGAACTGGTGAATCTCGCGGCGCGCGATGAGGTGGTCCGGCACAGCCTGCGGGAGTTGTGGACCGAGCGGTGGCTACCCGAACTGGAGCGACAACTCGCCGCCGCGTACCCGGCCGCCCCGGCGGATCGCGTCGCGACCAGCGCCTACGGGCTCGCGTGCCTGTTCGAGGCGCACTGGGCATTTCACCTGCAAGGAGTCGTCGA
>NZ_JBHWZY010000586.1:0-4447 GCF_042727815.1 Nocardia sp. NPDC060220 | reverse complement strand
CCCCTGGACACCGATCCCGGCTGGTGAGTACTGGTTCACCCCGCCTCCGATCTCGCGCCGATCATCGATCGCGCGACATCGGGGGCGGGGTTCGCCGTCTTGTCGAGACCGGGTTCGGCCTGATCCTGTCCCCATCGGCTCGCTGATCAGCCCGCGGTCGCGTGCACATCGGGTACTCGCGTCGCGTCCGCGCCCGCGGCCGCCGCGAGGTGGGCGAAGGTGACCGCGTCGCGGACCGCCGCACCACCGTGATCGTTGTTGAAATAGACGTAGCTGTCGGCGTCGGGGGACCAGGTGCCGAGCAGCCGATGCGCCCAGCCGCGCAATGCCTGCTTGCCGTAGGACGGCCGGGGAGCGGCGCGGCCGGCGTGCAGGCGTAGATAGGCCCAGTCGGTGGTGCGCCACAGCGGCGTGATCGGGTGCGAATCACGGTCCGCCCAGGTCAATGCCGCGCCACGGGATCGCAGGACGTCACCGATCTCGTCTGTCCACCACGAATCGTGGCGCGGTTCCACCGCCACTCGCACCGTGTCGGGGAAGCAGCGCAGACAGTTGTCGAGCAGATCGGGGTCCGCGCGCAGGGTCGGCGGCAGCTGGAGCAGGATCGGTCCGAGCCGATCACCCAGTCCCTCGGTCCGGTCGAGCAGGCGCTGCACAGGTTCGGCGGGGTCGCGCAATCGCTTGATATGGGTCAGGTAGCGACTCGCCTTCACCGCCATCACGAAGCCCGCGGGCGTGCGCTCCCGCCAACCGGCGAAGTTCTCCCTGCTCGGCAATCGATAGAACGCGTTGTTCGACTCCACCGTCGCGAACGCCCGCGCATAGTGCTCGAGCCACTGCCGGACGGGCAGCCCCGGCGGGTACAGCACACCCCGCCAGTCGCGGTACTGCCAGCCGGAAGTGCCGACGTACATGGGCATTTCGGCCTCCCTCCGCAGCGCTGTCAGATCTCCGAGCGGAGCAGGGGCGCGAGTTCGCTGCTGTAGAAGTCGAGGAACGCATCCATGTCGGGTCCCGCGTTCATCAGCACCACACGGTCGAAACCCGCGTCGGTGGCCTTGCGCACCGCCTCGACGTAGCGCTTCGGATCATTGCCGCAGACAAAGGATTCGAGCATGTCGTCCACTCGCACGGTGCTCGACGCGGCGGCGAAGTTCGCCGGATTGGGCAGCTCGCTCATCACCTTCCAGCCACCGGTCGACCACCGGTTGGTCGACAGTGCCGCTTCGGCGCCCGCGCGATCGTCCTCGGCGAAGGCGACCCCCACTTCGACGTAGCGCGGACCGGATCCGCCCTTGTCGTGAAAGGTCTGCACGAGTTCGGGATCGGGTTCGGTGGCGAACAGTCCGTCGCCGAGTTCGGCGGCGATCGCCGCGGCGCTCGGCCCGCCCGCGGCCACCGCGATCACCGGCGGTGTCTGCGGCAGATCGAACACCCGCGCGTCCGACAGCTCCAGGAACTCGCCGTAATAGTTGCGATAGCCGCCGCGCCACAGCAATCGGATGATCTCGAGCGCCTCGCGCAACATCCGCTGACGGATCAGCACCGGCGGGAACTCGTGGCCGATGACGTGCTCGTTGAGTCGCTCGCCCGAACCGATGCCCAGGGTGAACCGCCCATCCGAGACCAGGGCGGTGGTGGCGGCGGCCTGGGCGATTACGGCGGGGTGATAGCGGATGGTCGGACAGGTCACGCCGGTGGCGAGCCCGATGTCGGTGGTGCTCGCCGCGATCGTGCCCAGGACCGTCCAGGCGAAGGGCGAGTGGCCCTGCTCGTCGAGCCACGGGTGGAAGTGGTCGCTCATCTCGACGAAATCGAAACCGGCCGATTCGGCCCGCACTGCCTGTCGAACAAGCTCTTTCGGGCCGAAAGCCTCGGCCGCCAGTTTGAATCCGAGCTGCATGGCGAACCTTTCGCTGGGGGTCAGCTACGGCCGAGGGCGTTGGCCAGTTCCTGCTTGTTCATCTTGGAACGGCCGTCGATATTGCGGCGGCGGGCCTCGTCGTAGAGCTGATCGCGGGTCTTGCCGCCGCCCTGCGCCCGCTGGCCGCTGCGTTGCGAAGAACCGCGCGATCGCGACGATTTGCTCGAGCCCTTGGTCTCGCCGTGCTGGGCGCGCGTCTTGTTGACCGTCCGCGCGGCGATCTCCTCGGCCCTGCCCTCGCTGCGGCCGCGCTCGCGCTCGGACTTCTTGATGTCTTCGTACTGCCGTTCGCGCTTGTCACTCCAGGCTTGTTGAGGCATCACGTGCTCCGTTCCGGTCGGTGGACGGCTCTGGTTGCCGCCTACCCGGGGATCGGCCGGGGAAACAACCGCCCGGCGAGGATGACCGGAACCGTGATCGAGGACTGGCACACTGGCGTGGTGAGCGCCTCGGGCAGCGTGCGGGCGGCCGCCGCCTCGGCGTGGCGGTGGATTCGCAGCGCTCCCGGCACCTATGTGTGGCTGGCGGCGCTGGGTGTGACCACCGCGATCCAGCAGCGGCTCACGCCGGAGGAAGCCAGAGTCTGGCTCGGGCACCGCTCGACCAATCTCGATCGTCTCGGCGACGACCCGATCCGGGTGCTGATCGGCAGCGCGTTCTGGACCGACGGCGGCGGGTGGCTGGTCTACGCGGTGCTGTTCAGCCTCGTGCACGCCAACGCCGAACGGTGGCTCGGGACGCTGCGCTGGCTGGTGGTGGTCGTCCTCGCCCATGTCGGCGCCACGTATCTCAGCCAGGGCGTGCTGCTCTGGGCGATTCGCCACGACAGAGCCCCGGAGCGTGCGGCGTTCGCGCTCGATGTGGGAGTCAGCTACGGGCTGGCCGGAGTCGCCGCTGTCCTCGCCTACCGTGTGTTGCTGCCGTGGCGGGTGCTGTACGTGCTCGGTGTGCTGGCGGTCTGTGTGCCACCGGTATTCCTGGACCGCACGTTCACCGATGTGGGCCACGCGGGTGCGGCGTTGATCGGCTTCGCGTGCTATCCGCTGACGCGAGGGCGGGCCCGCGACTGGGATCCGAGCCCGCGCCTGCGCGAATCGTGTCTTCGGATCAGACGAAGAATTCGACGATCATCCTGGCCCACCACTGGAAGTAATCGATGACCATGATCGCTCACCGCCTTCCCTTCGCCCTTGTCAGTTACCGATCAGCTGTTGCGAGTAGAGGGGCATAAGACTGATAAACATGCTGGTGAACAAGTTTTCATCCGCATGTATCGGTGTTTTCCAGTAGGTGTGAGCAATAGATCGGCAATCTGATTCGCCGGTACTGCGGTTAGGGTGGCCCGGTGATCTTGCTGGCGATAGGTGTGGTTCTGCTCGGGGTGTTCGCGCTGTCTTTCCGTCAGGAGCGGCGCCGGTTCGGCAACGCGGTGTTGCTGCTGCTCGGAGTCCTGTGTGTCGGCGCCGCGCTGATCGGTTCGGGCGCCGAAGGATCAGGGCCCGAAATACTGGTCTTCTTCGCCCTGGCGCTGTCGCCGCTGCTCGTGCTGGTCCTGGCCGGACTGCTGATGCTCAACGGAGTGGTGATGCTGCGCCGCGAGGGCGTGCGTCCGGCGAACCTGCTCTCCTTCGGTCTCGGCGTCGCGCTGCTGGTTCCGTACGCGCTGCTGGTGATGGCGGTGATCGCCGAGTGGGTGGTGCTCGGGGTGTTGCTGCTCGCGGTGGTGCTCGTCGCCGCCTACCTCGGCTTCGTGCTGGTCGCGTTCCTGCTCTATTCGGTCGTCTACGGCGGGGTTACCCGCACCGACGACGCCGTCGCGATCGTGGTGCACGGCTCCGGCCTGCTCGGAGACCGGGTCCCGCCGCTGCTGGCGAGCAGGCTCGACCGCGCGCTGCAGATCTGGCGTACCGACCGCGCGCACGGCCCCGCGCCGCTGTTGGTGACCAGCGGCGGCAAGGGCTCCGACCAGAAGGTTGCCGAGAGCACGGCGATGGCCGCCTACCTCGTCGAACACGGCGTGCGCGACGACGAGATCCTGCGGGAGGATCGCTCGACGACGACCCGCGAGAACCTGCTGTTCAGTCGGGAACTGCTCGCCAGACAGGGGATAAACAGCCGCATTCTGCTGGTCACGAGCAATTTCCATGTGCTGCGGACCGCGTTGCTCGCCCGTTCGGTCGGGATCGACGCCCAGGCGGTCGGCGCGCCGACCGCGCGCTACTACCTGCCCAGCGCTGTCCTGCGCGAATACGTCGGGATTCTGGCCGAACACAAGGCGATCAACGCCGTGATGTGCGGGTTGCTGGTGGCGGCGCCGGTCGCGCTGGCGATCTTCGGTGCGGACAACTGACACATTTAGGTGTTACGTACAGTTATGGATAGTTGTATCATCGGAACTACCGAGCAGGACGCAACGTCGCGACCTGGGGCACGGAGGTCCGTGCGCGGTTGATCGAGGAGTACCGATGAAGCTATTTCCTTGGGGAAGAGAAAGCCCGGAGATCGATCCGGGCGTGGTGGCAT
>NZ_JBHWZY010000585.1:0-4466 GCF_042727815.1 Nocardia sp. NPDC060220 | reverse complement strand
CCTTTTAACAACACCCTTATTTGGGTGGCTCGTTTGTTTTTTTTATTCTTGTGGGGGGGGGTGGGGCCCCTCGGCGGGTTCTTTCCCCACACCGAGTTGTGCTCATCGACCCGGCGGCGCATCTGTTCCCGGGAATCACAGAGACGGGCATGCGCTCCGCGGCGGGCCCGCCTTGCCTGGGTTCGGCCGCGTCGTGGACGATTCCGCGGTCTCACGGTGGACTTGCCCGTACACAACGTGGGAAGTGTGCAGACTTCGCCGTACGAGCGCAGCCTTCCAGGATCATCGGCGCGCAAGTGGCAGCCGCGACGTATGCCCACGACGGCATTAGCCCTTCGGTCGAACATCCTCGCGTCCGCGACAGAGTTCGTGTGACCACACACGCCGCGGCAGCACTGCGACCGCGGCGGCAGAATCGCCAGCGACGCCGCCCCCGAGCATTGCTCGATTGTCGGGCGACGATCGTTGCGGCGGACTATCACCCGCACGCCAACCTGCACAACCGATCCGTCTAGGACCCTAGCTGCGGCCTAACCCGAACGTGCGCACCGCTTCAACAGCCTCATGGCCGACACCTTCAAGTCGATCACACCTGCAGTTCTGGTGATCGGCCTCACCTTCGCCCCCAGCAAAAGGGTCATCCCCCGCTCGCCGAGCATGCGCCAGGGCGTGCCGTTCCCTCCCTTTCAACGACCCAGAACATAATCGAACCGTTCATACACTTGACAAATTGTTCAGTCTATAGACACTATGGATGGTGTGAATTGGGTCATACCGAAGTGGAAAGAGGACCTCAGATGAACGATTTCGGCACGGTCGTCATCGGCGCTGGATTTTCCGGCCTGGCCATGGGCATTCGCCTGAAGAAGGAGGGCATCGCGGATTTCGTCATCCTCGAGCGCGCCGAGGACGTCGGCGGCGTGTGGCGCGACAACACCTATCCAGGCGTCGGGGTCGACACACCCTCGAAGTTCTACTCGCTGTCCACTGATCCGAATCCGTACTGGTCATCTCTCTTCGCACGCGGCGAGGAACTGCACTCCTACACCCGCGGGGTCGCGGAGCGCTACAACCTGATCAGTCACACCCGCTTTGGTACCGGAGTCGAGTCAGCACTATGGAGCCCGCGGCGAAGCCGCTGGGTAATCGAGACAACGGCCGGGATCTACACCGCACGCGTACTGATCACGGCAGCAGGCCTGGTCGCCGACCCATCGCTGCCCGCTGTTCCAGGCGCACGCGAGTTCGCCGGAGAGTGGTTCCATTCCTCCCAGTGGAACCACGATCATGACCTGAACGGTCGCAAGGTCGCCGTTGTCGGAACCGGCGCATCGGCCATTCAGTTCGTCCCTGCCATTGCCGACACCGTCGCCGAACTGCACGTCATTCAGCGCACTCCCTCGTGGGTGCGCCCGAAAGAGGAGATCGCTATCTCCGACAAAGCCCAGCGTCGGCTGGCCCGCTTCCCGCTCCTCATGGGGTTGGAGCGATCACTGTTCTACAGCATCGCCGAAGCGATGTCCTCTGCTCGCGGAAACAGATTCATCCGCGAAAAGATGCGCAAACAGTGCGAAGATCACCTCTATAGCCAGGTACCCGACCCCGCCCTCCGGGCTAAATTGCTGCCCGACTTCGACTACATGTGCAAGCGGCCGCTGATTTCCAACGCCTACTACCCGGCGCTGACCAAGCCGAACGTCACGCTGCACACCGGCGGTTTGGCCGCAGTGCGTGGCAACGTCGTGGTCACCGGCGAGGATGAAACGATCGAGGTGGACACCTTGATCTACAACACCGGCTTCGAAATCGGGGTCACGTCCCCGATCGCTCGCGTCGTTCGTGATGCCGAAGGACGATCACTGGCCGATCATTGGGGGGACAATCCGCGAGCATACAAAGGCGTTGCTGTGCCAGGGTTTCCAAATCTGTTCATCATGCAGGGCCCTAACGCCACCAGCGGTGTCAGTTCCTCGCTGGTCTTCGCCGAGGCACAGGCCATCTACATCACCGATGCGCTGACCAAGCTCGCGGCGGACGGGATCGAGACTTTCGCAGTCAAGCCGGAACGAGAAGCCCGCTGGACCAGCTGGGTGCGGCGTATGTCGAAAAAGATGGTGTACGAAACGGGCGGGTGCCGCAGCTACTACCTCAACAATGCGGGCGAGAACGTCGTCATGTGGCCAACATGGAGCGCCTCTTACCAATTGCGCACTCGACGTTTTGATAGTGACGCCTACATACTCACAAGAAAGCAGGATGCCGGGAACGGCGGTGTCGATGCCGTGACCGTCCCGACCGAGGTGTTGGCATGAAGATTCCTCGGCGCGCCCGCCTCATGGCGCGGATGCAGAAGATGTCGGCGAAGTCGTCGGTCATCGGCAAGACCCCCGCACAGATCCCCGCGCTCCGTGCGCGCTTGGCGGTCGAGCCGAACGTCCTCACGCGGTGGGTGTCGGGTCGGCTCGCCGGCAACGTCGTCGTCGAGGAGGCCTTCGCGGACCTACCGGGCCGGACGCTGAGGCTTCGCCTCTACAAACCGGCCGAATCCAGGTCAGAACCGCTCCCGGTGATCGTCGACTATCACGGTGGTGGATACGTCATCGGCGGGCCGGAGCTCAAGGACTGGTTCAACAGTCACTTGGCTAGACAGTTGGGCGCACTCGTCGTTTCTGTCGACTACCGGCTGGCACCTGAGCACCGCTTTCCTGCTGCGTACAACGACGCGATCGATGCGTACTGTTGGATCGCCTCGGCTGCAGAACGATGGAACGGTGATCCCTCCAGAATCGCAGTCACGGGCGACAGTGCCGGCGCGACATTGGCAGCCGGAATCGCGATCTCCGCAGCGCAGCGCAAGGAAATCCCCAATCCTCTGGCACAAGTGTTGCTCTACCCCGCGACGGACCTGTTCACGAGATACCCGTCGCAAGTCGAGAACGCCGTCGCACCGTTTCTCTCGGTGGAGGAATCCGATGCGTTCCTGGCCCACTACTGCTCGATTGCCGATCTCTCCGATGTGCGCGTCTCGCCGCTGCTTGCGCGCGACCTTTCCGGTGTCGCGCCTGCTGTCATCATCGTCGCCGAGCACGATCCCCTGCGCGACCAAGGCGTCGCCTTCGGCTCGGCACTCACCGCCGCGGGCGTCCGAAACCGCACCACCACTTACCCGGGTACGGCGCACGGCTTTCTATCGACTCCAGGGCTGTATCCAGGCGCCGTCCACGCGATGGCAGAAGTCACCGACGCACTCACCGAACTTCTGTCCGTCAACGACATGAACACCGACAACCGCAAGGCATCCAGCGCTGGAGGAGCGCAGTGAAGATCGACAACCGCCGTGTTCACGCGGCTCGCCAACTCAACATCGGGGACATTCCCCGACGCAGCGCGCAGCGTTTCCCTTCGAAACCGGCCATCATCGATGGAGACCGCGCCTTCACTTTCGCTGAATTCGAAGCGGCGGTGGACAGGACGGCGCAGGCGATCGTCGACTCGGGTCTGCAAACCGGGCAACGTATCGCCCTGCTGTCACACAACTGCTGGCAGTTCGCCGTATTGAATTTCGCGGCAGCCCGTAGCGGAGCAATCCTGGTCCCGATCAATTTCATGCTCAAACCCCATGAAATCGCATACATTCTCGACGACTGTACCCCGCAGGCTTTCATCGCCGAACAGCCCCTCATCGATACCGCTGACGCCGCATTGGACGCAGCGCGGACCACAGTCCCACAACGACTTGTCATCGATGGCGACTCCGATCGAATCGCCTCCTCCGGGTGGAAATCCCTCTCATCCTGGACCGATTTCGAAGGACCGTCATCGAAGATGCCGCTGCTCGCCGACGACGATCCTGTGCGGCTGATGTACACCAGTGGCACCGAGTCTCAGCCGAAAGGCGCGATGTTGAGTAGCCGGAGCCTACTCAGCGAGTATGTCAGCTGTATCGTCGACGGGCACATGAGCGCCGAGGACGTCGAAGTACATGCTCTGCCCTTGTACCATTGCGCGCAACTGGACTGCTTTCTGTCCGTCGACATCTACCTTGGCGCCACCAGTATCATCTTGGCGTCGCCGGACCCGGAGTCCGTCCTGAATGCCATCGCACACCATCGAGCGACGAAATTCTTCGCGCCGCCGACGGTATGGATTTCGCTGCTCCGCTCCGAGAGTTTCGATCGAACGGATTTGTCCACTCTCCGCAAGGGCTACTACGGAGCTTCCCCGATGCCGGTCGAGGTGCTGCGTGAGATGAGCAATCGGCTGCCTGCGACCCGGCTGTGGAACCTTTACGGGCAGACCGAGCTTGCCCCGGTTGTCGCGATCTTGCAGCCGGAGGATCAGCTCCGTAAAGCCGGAGCGGCTGGACGTCCAGTTCTCAACGTCGAGACCGCCGTCGTCGACTCGAGCGGGCATCCAGTGCCTGTGGGAACGGTGGGCGAGATCGTTCACCGCAGCCCCCAAGCGAC
>NZ_JBHWZY010000584.1:0-4471 GCF_042727815.1 Nocardia sp. NPDC060220 | reverse complement strand
ACTTCGGATCCGCAGCCCCCTGCTCGCTGGAAATGGTCACCTCCTCGCTCACCCGGAATCGATCGCGGGTGCGATTAGAGCAGGTGGCGCTGGCCTTGCTCACCTACATCGAGGAGCGGACCGACGGTTTTCGGATCCTGGTCCGCGACCAGCCCGCCGCCAACTCCGACGGTCGCTACTCGAGCCTGCTCAACGAGGCCGTGAATCAGGTGGCCCATCTGCTCGCCGGTGATTTCGGCCGTCGCGATCTCGATACCAGCCTCGCCCCGCTCTATGCCCAGGCTCTGGTCGGCATGGTCTCGACCACCGCCACGTGGTGGCTCGACGAGCGCACCCCGCCCAAAGAGGTGGTCGCGGCGCACCTGGTCAACCTGTGTTGGAACGGTTTGAGTCATTTGGAAGCCGAACCGGGGCTCAGCTCCGAATGGAATACGGGGACTACGCCGACCAGCGGTGGGGTAACCGGACGTTAGCGCAAGCAACGTGGACCGAATCCATGATTCGGCTGCCACTTTGCCGCCTGGTGGTACGGTTCACCCATCCTTTTGGGTGCTGCCGGGCGGTATGTCGAGCAAATTTCGGGATGTCGGTCTACTTCAGGATGGCTGGATTATTGGATGACAGGCGGATCTGATGGCTAGGCAAGCACGCGCGGAGATCACCCGCGACTCCGTCCTTGCTGGCGCTGCCGATGTCTTTCTCCGTTTGGGCTACGCCAACGCGAGCCTCAGCGAAATCATCGCGCAGTCCAATGTGACCAAGGGCGCCTTGTACTTTCACTTCGGCTCCAAGGAGGAGCTGGCCAGGGCGGTGGTCGATCAGGGCAACGAGCGCCTGACCGGATCCTGTCAGGGTTTCTTCGATTCTCGGGTGCCCGCGCTGGAGGCGGCCGTCGGGATCACCTATGTGGTGGCCGATCTGTCGATGAACGATCCGATGGTGGGCGCGATGCTCAAGCTCACCCACCAGATCGGTGACTATCGCGGCGCGCAGGGCGACAACATCGCCAAGACCTGGGGCGAGACCTACCGGTTGCTGTCGGAGCGGGCCATCGCCCAAGGCGACCTGATCGCCGACCTCGATCCCGAGGTGGTCGGTGTGCTGCTCCAGGAACTGACCGCGGGCGTGCACATCGTCGCGGTCGGCACCGAGTCGATGGAGCAGATGGCGGCGCGGATGGAACGGGCCTGGTACTTCCTGCTGCCCTCGCTGGTGCCGCCGGAGAAGCTGTCGTACTTCCGGGAGTTCGCGGCGCGCAGGCTGCGCCGCTACGTCGTCTAGTTCACACGCTGCGGTCGGTGGCGAGCACCGTCCGCACGTCGGCCTCGGGTCCGGTCGGGGTGATCCGGACTTCGTCGCGGCCGAAGGCGTGCAGGAGCAGCTCCGACGGCGTGCCGGTGAGCACCACTTCGGCGCCGTCGCCACGATGCGCCGTGATCCGGGCCCCCTGCTGCGTCGCGAGGACAACCGGAACCGGCGACTTGCGGTAGGCCGCGCGTGCGACGGTGCGCAGTGCGGTCCACAGTCGGTCCTCGTCGCGCGCCGCCAATTGCCTTGGCTCCCAGCCCGGTTCGGACCTGCGCACGTCTTCGTGGTGGACGAACATCTCGCTGAGATTGGCCACCGCGTCGACCGGGCGCAACGGCGACCACCACGGCGGGCCGGTGCGGACGAGCTCGAGCAGTTCGGCGAACGGCCGCTGCGCGATCTGGGCCTGCTTGGCCTCCAGGTAGCCGGCCATCGGCGGGAAGACGATGCCCACCGACGCGTCGGGCCTGCGTTCGCGGACCACCAGGTGGGCCGCGAGGTCGTGCACCGTCCAGGTGCCGCACAGGGTCGGCGCGGCAGGGCCGGCCTCGGTCATCGTTTCCACGAGGGCGTGGCGTTCACGTCGAGCCAGACTCACGCCTCGACCCTACGCGTATCGCGACATCCACGGCGCCGAGCCTGAAGACAAGCAGCCGCCTCCCGAGCGATCCCGGGCCTGTAGCGCGTCAGCCGCCGTTCATCCACCGTCGCTTGAGGTTCCAATGGTTGGCCCACCACGCCTGTTCCGCCGCGGGGTCAGAGCCTTCCGCCGGGGGTGGTGATTCTCCCGGGAACAGCCCTTGCGGACCTGGGGCGCCGACCTTTGCCGGGGTCGCAGCGGCACTCGGTGCGGCCGCTTCCGGTGTGTCCGCCGGTTCGGGGGAGTCTGTGGGACCGGCTTCGGGTGCCGGAACCCAGGTGGGCGGTTCTGGATCACGAGGCCCGGCGGTGGTGGGGGCCGTAGCGGCTGACGGCGGCGCTGGAGCGGGAGCCTGCGCTGAGTGGTTCGGCGCCGCTGCCGGAGCAGGTGTCACAGGTTGGGTTCGATCTTGCGGCGAGGCCGGAAGCGAGGCGTCAGGGGTTGTCTCGACAGTGGCAGGCGCTGAGGGCGACGGTGGAGCGAGGCTGGTCGTGCCGGGGGAACCCGCGTTCATGGCAGGCGAGTTCTCCTCCAGTGCCTGCGACGCGGCGAATCCGGCGACGCCGAGAAAGGCCGCGAGGGCCGCCGCGGTCAGCAGTAGCCGCCGGTGGCGGCGAGGCGCCTGCGGTGGTTCGGCGAGTTGCCTGCGCACCTGGCCGGCGGCGATCAGCGCGGCTGCGCGCGCCGTCGCCTGCGCGAAGTCCGGGACGAGGACCACGCGCGCGGTGAGTTCGTAGCGCAGGGCGCCCGCGATCTCGGGATCGGCGGCCGACGAACCACAGAGGGCCACCGCGTCGGGGTGCGCCGGGATCGACGCCAGCACCGACCGCACGCGACCGATCGTCTCGGTCATCGCGTCGGTATCGAACGATTCCGCGAGACCGTCGGCCGAGGCGCCCTCGGCAATACCGGTGGTCCAGGCGTCCGAGGCCAGGATCTGCCGACGATCCGGTCCGACCACGACGGCGGTCGCGGCGTGATCGGCGAGGTCGAGCATCACCACGGTCCCGAACTCATCGAGTTCCGGCATGTCACCGATCAGCGCGAACAGTGCCGATCGGGTCGAAACCAGCGATGATGTCCGCCACGGGCGGGCCGCGAGCTCCGAGACGATCCGTTGCCGGTCCTGCGCAGTGTGATACGCCACGGCGACATCCGCGATCACCGGGGCTGCCTCGGCGAGGGCGTCGAGTGCGTGGACGATCGAGCCCCCGTCTTCGACACGCTGCTCGACCGACTGAAGGACCTCGGATTTCTTCCCCGGTGCGTTGGACAGGAGCACCCCCCGGACGACAGTGCGTTCCGCTGATATTCCGACTGTGGTCGTCATAGATCACCCACTCGATAGACGTATAGCTTTCGGAGGTTCGTGGTGGGTGCGCTCGGTGATTGGTCGATGTTCCGACTGTGATGTCTCTCATAGGGCATCCGTCGCTCCTGAGTCGGCTCACACCCGGGGTCAGCCGCGGGCCGACCCCCGGGAATCACTCATCTAGACTTCGAGACGGGCTGCCTCGCCTATCCCGTCTGCGTATTCAGGAGCGAACAATGTCCTCCCTTCGTCCTCCGCTCGCCGGTCTGGCCGAAGTGGTCGCGGGTGACGCCGCGCTGCGGACGGTCACCGACCTGGTCGGCAAATCCGGGGTGGAATTGGTCGCGCCGTCGGCCGTGCGGCCGTTCGTCGCCGCGACGATCGCCGATCAGCGTCCCCTGGTGGTGGTGACCGCCACCGGTCGCGAGGCCGACGATCTGACCGTGGAACTCACCGAGATGCTCGGCCCGTCGGTCGCCATGTTCCCGTCCTGGGAGACCCTGCCGCACGAACGCCTCTCGCCCGGCCCCGACACGGTCGGGCGCAGGCTCGAGGTACTACGCAGGCTGGCCCATCCCGAAGACCCCGTCTACCCCGAACCGCTGCGGGTGGTGGTCACCACGGTGCGTTCGCTGATGCAGCCGATGACGGCCGGGCTCGGCGATATCGAGCCGGTGGTGCTGCGGGTCGGCGGCGAACACGATTTCGACGAATTGCTCGCTCGCCTGGTGGAATTCGCGTACACCCGCGTCGACATGGTCGGCAAGCGCGGCGAGTTCGCGGTGCGTGGCGGCATCCTCGATCTGTTCGCGCCGACGGCGGATCATCCGGTGCGCGTGGAGTTCTGGGGCGACGAGGTGACCGAGATCCGCCCGTTCTCGGTCGCCGATCAGCGATCGCTCACCGAGAGCACCGTCGAGATGGTGGTCGCGCCGCCGTGTCGCGAGTTGCTGCTCACCACGCCGGTGCGCGAGCGCGCCACCGCGGTCGCCGCCGACAACGAGGCCGACGCCTCCCTGGTCGAGATGCTGAACAAGATCGCCGAGGGCATCCCCGTCGACGGCATGGAGGCCCTGCTGCCGGTCCTCGCGCCGGGCAAGCTCAGCCTGCTCACCGAGGCGCTGCCCGGAGGCACCCAGTTGCTGCTGTGCGACCCGGAGAAGATCCGCACCCGCGCAGCCGATCTCGTGCGCACCGGCGAGGAGTTCCTC
>NZ_JBHWZY010000583.1:0-4497 GCF_042727815.1 Nocardia sp. NPDC060220 | reverse complement strand
GGTATATGTGTATAAGAGACTGCGGTTGGGGTGCCCGGGTCCTCGATGCGGGCACCGCATTCTCGGCCCTCGGTGGCCACCACCTCCCCGCGCGACACACACAGGAGCACACTATGACCGAACCATGGCACACCAGGACCGACGTGCTCGTCATCGGCGGCGGTCCCGCGGCATCCTGGGCCGCGATCCATGCCCGCGAGGCAGGCGCCGAGGTGATCCTGGTCGACAAGGGCTACTGCGGAACCAGCGGCGCCACAGCACCTTCGGGCACCGGTGTCTGGTACGTCGCGCCCGAGGCCGAGGCCCGCGCCAACGCGAAAGCGAGCAGGGAAGCCCTCGGCGGCTACCTCGCCGACCACTACTGGATGGATCGCGTCCTCGATCAGACCTACGTCAACATGAACCGGCTCGCCGTCGAGGGCCGCTACCCGTTCCCGGTCGACCCGGCCACCGGTGCGCAGTTGCGGACGGGCGTCCAGGGGCCGGAGTACATGCGCCGGATGCGCGCGTGGCTCACCCGGCTCGGCGTCCAGGTCCACGATCACTCCCCCGCGCTGGAACTGCTGGTCGACGAAGCGGGCGCGGTGCGCGGCGCGGCGGGCTACCAGCGTCAACTCGACCGGGACTACCGGATCACCGCGGGAGCGGTGGTACTCGCGACCGGTGGTTGTGCGTTCCTCTCGCGTGCCCTCGGCACCAACGTCGACACCGGTGACGGCGCGCTGATGGCGGCCGAGGCCGGCGCGCGATTCTCCGGTATGGAGTTCTCCAACGCCTATGCCATCGTGCCCAAGGGTTCCACCATCACCAAGACCGCCTACTACGGCTACGCCACCTTCTTCGGCGAGGACGGCAGGGTGCTCGAGGAGGCGGGGTCGACGAAGGGCCGCTCGGTGATCGCCCGAACCCTCCTGCAGGAGAAGGTGTTCGCCCAGCTGGATCGCGCGGACGAGAGCGTGCAGGCGCAGATGCGGGTCGGTCAGCCGAACTTCTTCCTGCAGTTCGACCGGCGCGGCATCGATCCGTTCACCGACCGATTCGAGATCGACCTGCTCGCCGAGGGCACGGTGCGCGGCACCGGCGGCATCGACGTGGTCGACGACGACTGCGCGACAACGGTTCCCGGCCTCTACGTCGCGGGGGACGCGGCCACCCGCGAACGCATCTGCGGTGGTTTCACCGGAGGCGGGAGCCACAACGCCGCGTGGGCGATGTCGTCGGGAAGCTGGGCAGGCACGGGCGCCGCCGAACATGCTGTGACAGCGGCCCGATCCACCGGTGCGGTGCACGGCATCGGCGGAGTCGGCCTGCGCCCCGGCGACGCACCGTCGGTGACCGCGGCGGAAGTCGTCGCCGCCGCGCAGGACGAGCTGATCCCCTTCGAGAAGAACTACCTGCGCCACGGTGACCGGATGCGCCCCGCACTGGCTCGCCTCGACGAACTGTGGGACGTCGCGGCAGCCGGTCTCGGCGGCGGGACCGGCGACGAGCGGGTCAGGGCCCGGCAAGCGGCGGCGATCACCGCGGTCGGACGTCTCGTGTACCGATCCGCGTTGGCGCGCACCGAGACTCGCGGCATGAGCAAGCGCGCCGATCATCCCGACCTCGACGCGGCACAGCATCACCACCTGCACTCGGGCGGTCTCGACCAGCCGTGGGTCGATCCGTCGGACGCGCACAACTCGGGTCTGGCGGTGGCGTCGTGATCGAACTACTGCGCGCGCAGGACTGCATCGGCTGCGACAAGTGCGTGAGCGCCTGCCCCACCAACGTCTTCGACCGCGTCGACGGCGGGATCCCGGTTATCGCACGGCAATCCGATTGCCAGACCTGCTTCATGTGCGAGGCGTACTGCCCCACCGACGCGCTCTACGTCGCGCCCGAGGTGACCCCGCTGCCGCCGGACGCGCCGGTCCCCACCGAGCACATCGGTCGATATCGGGAGAAGCTCGGGTGGGGACACGGGCGCATCGCCGGCGCCCAGCTCGCGGTGGGGCCGCGGCTTCCGCACGGCGCGCCGCCGCCGCGGCTCAACTCTTGAACGCGGCCACCGTCGGCTGCCGCAGCGGACCGAACAGCGGGTCGTCGAACACGCTCCGCTCGACGACCGGGTCCGGCTCCCGCAACAGCTCGGCGGTGCTGATGTCGGACCAGTCGTAACGTCCGTCCTCGCACTGCATTTCGACCATCGAGACCGCCGAGACGGTGTCGTCGAGGGCGAAGTCGGCGAACCCGTCCTCGGCGAGCGCGGTGCGGATCTCGTGCACCGGTGACGGGTGGGTCACGTGGGCCAGCGCCAGGTAGGGCCGCAGCGGCTCCCCGAAATCGGGGATCCGCTCGCGGATCCATACATCGGTCAGCGCGTCGGTCAGATCCGCGCGCACCCGCAGCAGTTCTTCCGACACAGTGACCGGCAGCCGGATCGTCTCGGCGGTGACCTCGGGCGGCCCGAAGGCGAGCTGGAACGGCGCGAGTTCGGCGAGCTGGTCGCGGGCACCCGCCACCAGCGCCGCCAGGTGCACCCCTTTGACCCCGTCGGCGAACCCGATGCCCTGCACGCCGATCCGCAGCCGGGCGGCATCGACCTGTTCGAGTCCGGGCAGGCGTGACAACGTGGGCGCGAAGATCTCGACCAGCTTGTCGGCGACCGGCTGGGTCGGCATGATCTGCCAGTTGTAGAACGAACGACCCGGCGTCCACCCCGGACGCCACCACCAGCGACTGGCAACAGTCATTTCGCTCGCGATCATCGTGCGCCACCTCCCGATCTCGGCCGACCCGCGGGTGAACACCCGGCTGGCCGGTCGTCCGCCCGACACGATCGGCACCGATGCTGCGATGCCAGTTACCTCACAGCGACGGTATTCCCGGTGTGATCGGCGGGCAACCTGGTGAGACCGTTCCGTTGCGTCTTCGACGCACTACACTGACGCCATGCCTGTTCGACGGCTGATCACGCTCTCCGCGTTCGCCCTCCTGCTTCCCCTCACCGTTTCCGCGTGCACGATGACCGGACCCGGTACCACCTCCGAATGCAGTGTGAGCGGGTGCACCGTCACCTTCGATCGTGGAGTGAGCGCCAAAGCCTCGGTGCTCGGTATCGACGTGGAGCTCGTCGCGGTGAACGGTGACATGGTCACCTTGAGCGTCGGCGGTCAGCCGATCACGGTTCCGGTCGGCCAGTCGCAGGCCAGCAACGGGACCGATGTGCGGGTCAGCGAGGTGACCGACGACAAGGTCGTCGTCGTCTTCGCGACCGGCCTGAACCCGAACTGATCATCCAGGCACGTTCGACCGTGCTCCCGCTTCGCTGACCACCCAGGGCGCGTTCGGTTGATCGAGAATCCAGCGCCAGCTCCCGTCGGGTTGCCTGCGCGCCACCTCGACGGTCGCGCCGGTGCCTCCCGGCAACCGCGACGACGTCAGCGCCAGATCGCCCGCGAGCAAGGCGGGCGCCTGGTGCCCGGGTTGGAACACCGGTCGATCGGCGACCAGCCCCGCGTACGCCGCCCGTATCTCGTCCACGCCCGTCGCGACGACACCGTCGGGCAGTGCGAGCACCGCGTCGGACTCGTACAGCTCGACGAGTCCGTCCACATCACCGGCGTTCAATCGCTCGACCACCAGCCGACTCAGATCCTCCGGGCGCTGCGCACGTTCGCGCATCTTCTCGGCCATCGCCACCCTCCCTCGACTCGGGTTGTGCGACAACGGTAACGCCGGGGTCCGACATGAATCGGACACTCGGCACGGAGGTCAGGGGTGGTCGTGCATCGTCACCGCGAACCGGTGCCAGTTCCCGTCATAGGGGGTGTAGGCGGGCTGATATCCCGCACCGCCGTGATCCGGCGGCGGAGTTCCCGGCGGGAAGTAGGCCAGACCGCCCACAATCGCCATGTCGTCGATAGTGAACTGGCACCCGCCGTCACTGGACCTGACCCTGTCGGTCCGAATGACCCCGAACCACTCTTCCTCGGATTCCCGGCAGCTCTGCGCGGCATCGGTCATCGCGTCGGCCGATAGCCACCACCCGACTTTCTCCGGCACCCCGAACCACACCAGACCCAGCCCGGCGATCACCACTACCGGCGCGACGGCGACGGCTCGGTACTCCCGATACCGAGCACACCCGATCGGCGCCAGAATCATCCACGACAGCCCGCAGGCCAGCAGTATCAGTACCGCGAGAACCCAGCCGAGAACGTCGATGTGCGTGGCATCGACCACCAGCATCAGCGCGATCGCCCCCGTCGCGGCCCCGGTGGTGACCCGCATCGTCACCGACCATCGCCGTGGCGCCCGAACCGTCCCCACCGTCGTCATCAGCCCACTCTACGAGCGCCCCGCCCCCGCAGTGACGGCGAAACCCCCGAAGGCCAACGGCCTCCAGGGGTTTCGCGGACACCACGTGATGTCAGCCGATCACAGCGGCGGGAATCCCGACGATCCGGTCGCCATCCAGTTCCAGAACTCGGTGACGCGGTTGAGGACCAACGC
>NZ_JBHWZY010000582.1:0-4498 GCF_042727815.1 Nocardia sp. NPDC060220 | reverse complement strand
GCGGTGCTTCCTGAAACTGCTTGGTGGGCAGTGCTGTTCGTGGCTCGGCAGGTTGCCGATAGGCCGGCAGCAGCGGGAGCACCGAGCGACGGCGGAGCGGTTCGGGCAAACGGGTCAGTGCCGCTTGGAACCGGCCGAACCACTCCGGGTAGCTGGCGATCCGCCGCACGGGCAGACCTGCCTCGATCAGCCAGTCCACCAGCCGGTCCAGTGAGACGCCGTCGTCGTGGGGATTGGCGACATGGAAGACCCGGTGATCCGGTCGGGGATCACCCCCGAGCGCCGTGATCGCCGCGGCGGTGAAGTCGACCGGAAGCCCGTCGTAGTGATCGTGGACAGGCCCGCCGCAGACGAACGACCGCGGCGCGACCCCGGTGGCGCCCAGGCTCACCAGCAGCCGGGTGAAGGCATCCGCGACATTGAGCTGACCGATGTAGCGGCGGTGTGCCAGGGCCATGTTCGAGCGGAACACCGTCACCGGGAGTCCGCAGCGGTCATGGGCTGTGCGCAGCAGTATCTCCCCCGCCCACTTTCCTACCTCGTAGCCGTTGGCGTAGCTGTCGTCGATGCGGCGACCGGGTACGGCGACCCGGATGTCAGCGTCCTCGTCGAGCGCCGAGGAGTCGGCGACCGCGATCGTGGACAGGAAGTCGACCGACTTGACGCGGGTGGTCGACGCCAGCCGGATGATCTCGGCGGTCCCCACCACATTCGCGTCGAACAGATGCCGGTACGGGAGAACATGATTGACGTGCGCTGCTGCATGCACGACATGGTCGACCCGCGCAGCCAGCCCCTCCCACTCCGAACGGCCCACGCCGAGAGCGGGTTGCGCGATATCGCCGACAACGATCTCGAGATGCCGGGCCGCCAGCGCCCGGAACTCCGCACGCAGATCGACGTCGCTGTCGAAGACGTCGTCGAGCCTGCATCGCGCCGCCGCCGGGTCCGCACCACGCACCAGACAGATCAGCGTGCCACCGATATCGGCCAACCGGCGCAGCCATTCCAGACACAGGAAGCGCCCGATATAGCCGGTCGCACCGGTCAGCAGGACGGTGCCGGCGACCTCGGCGACCGAAGGTAGCGCGTGCGCCCTCGCGACCGTCGCGGGGTCGAGGAACGCCTCCAGCGTCAAGTCCTCGGCACGCACCTGGACAGTGTCGTCCCCGTGGACGGCAGCGAAGCTCGGGCGCGCGAACTCCGGCTGTCGTTGTCGCCGAACGTATTCCGCGATCGCGGCGAAGTCCGTGCCCGGACCGGTGAGCAGCCCGGCGGGCAACTCCACGTCGAGCAGTTCGCTCAGCAGGCTCGAATACGTCACGACAGCCAGCGAATCACCGCCCAGATCGGTAAAACTCGCGCCGACGGGCAGATCCTTCTCGGCACCGCCGACGACCGCCCTGGCAGCCCGCACGACGACATCGAGCAACGGAAGCTCGGCCGCGCGCGCCCGCAGTTCACGCAGTTCGGCCGCCCGGTCGTCGGCGTGATCACGATAGATCCCCTCCAACCTCGCCTCGTAGCGCTCCCGCACCTTCGGGCGAAGCAGCTTACCCAGGCCGGACAGCAGACCGTTGTCGGCGGTGAAAGGTGCTGTTTCGACCAGGAAGTCGCGCGGGATCTCGTGGGCGGCCAGCCCCGTCTCCGACGCAACCTCGCGCAGGGCCGCCGTGAGCGCCGAGTCCAGTGACCCTGCGGCCAGTGCTTCGTCGGTCGGCACGATCACCGCGAGCAGGTAGGCGCGCTCGCTGGAGCCGTAGACGAAGATTTGCCGGATCAGCGGGCTGGTCCCATAGACGGCCTCCAGCCGGGCTACCGTCACGAACTCGCCGTTGGACAGCTTGAGCACGTTGTTGCGCCGGTCGAGATAGACGAGGTGGTCGGGTGCGATCTCGGTCATGACATCGCCGGTGCGGTAGTAGCCCTCGGCGTCGAAGATCGCCGCGGACAGCTCGGGCCGGCGGTAGTAACCCGGGATCGCGGTGGATGCGCGCACCAGCAGTTCACCGCGCGGATGTGGTCGGTCGGTGGTGAAGTAGCCCAGCTCGGGCACGTCGAGCAGCTTGTAGTCGGTCACCGGCGGACGCTGGATGCGATGGTCGAGCAGGATGTCGAGTGCTTCGGTGGCGCCGTACCCGTCGTGCAGTGCGAAGCCGAGCAGTGCCTCGGCGAACAGTTTCGCGTCGGCTGCCATCGGGGCGCTACCGAAGATGGCGTACACCGCGCGCCCGCCGAGCACCTCGCGGCGCAGGGTGTCGAGGGCGGCCTCGCGCGCGAGGTCCGGGTCCGCGCCCGCTGCTCGGCGCCGGTCCACGTCGTCCCGGAACCGGTGCAGCAGCAGCTCACAGACCCTCGGCGCGAAAGCGATCTCCGTGGGCCGCACCAGCGCGAGGTCGTCGAGCAGAGTCGAACGATCGGGACGCCCCGTGAAATAGGTGGTGCCGCCACGACCGAACGTGCCGTAGAGCGAAAGCCGCGCCGCCACATGGCTCATCGGCATATACGCCAGGGTGAGGGCGGGCACCGGACTGGCGTTGAGCCACATCCTGGTGACCAGCCGCTGGGTGTAGATCGCGCCTTTGGGCGTTCCGGTGCTGCCCGAGGTGTAGATGAGCAGGCTCATCGAGTCGGCGTGATCGGCGAACAACGGGGCCGGCGGCTCGGCACGGCCGTCGCTGACGATCTCGTCGAGCGTGCGCACGGCGACAAGGGGCAGTCGGCGTCGAGCGTCGGCGAGAATGCGGGCGTGCTCGTCGTCTCCGAGGTTCACATCGAAGATGATCAGAGCCCGTGGAAACCGCTGTGCCGGAATACTTCCCACTGCCCGGTCGAGGAACTCCACTCCTACCGCGAGGACGCGCGGCGCGGTCTCGGTCAGGATCGTTGTCAGTTCGCCACCGGATGCGTTGGCCTGCAGCGGAACTGCCACCGCGCCCAGATGCGCGCACGCGAGATCGAGCGTCGCGTAGTCGCCACCTGTGACCCCGAGGATCGCCACGAAGTCACCGGGTCGCAACCCGAAGCCCCACCAGGACGCCGCGACCGCACCGACGCGATCCCACAGCTCACGATAGGTGATGGTGTGGAACTCCGGCCGCAATCGTGTTGTTCGACAGCCTGTCTCACTGTCGACAACGAGTTCGGTGACCCGCTGCCCGACGGCGGGCCGATCACCGTAGCCGGTCATCACCGTCTCGGCGAGATGAGCCAACGGCAGTGCGGGTTGTCGAAGCTTCGCCGAGAGTTCTGGGTCGCGCAGCGCGGCCCTGGCCTGCGAGTCGCCCTCGCACAGGATCTCGATCCGGCGTTCCAGCGGAATGCCCGCACTGCCCATGGTCTCAGCCCCTGCCCACGAACGGCATCGTCGTCGGGAAGACGCCGAGAAATTGGATATTCGTGTCCAGCGGCATCGAGGCCATCAGCACCAGCGCCTCGGTGAACCGCTCGGCCGGGATGGTCTGTTCGACCGCCAGTGTGCCGTCGGCCTGCCGCGCCGCGGGTTGCCCACTGCCGTCGGGCGGCGTCACATTGCCGACATCTATTTGCCCGCAGGCGATTCCGTGCGCGCGCCCGTCCAGTGACAGCGCCCGGGTCAGGCCGAGCAGCGCGTGTTTGGCCGTCGTGTAGGCGATGGCATTGGGTCTGGGCGCGTGCGCGGACGGCGCGCCCATATTGATGATCCGGCCACCACCGGGCGACTGGGCACGCATCACGCGGAAGGCCTGCTGCGCGCACAGGAACGCCCCGGTGACGAGAGTGTCGAGTGCGCGATTCCAGTCCTCGACTCGGATGTCCTCGATGGGACAGCGCGGTACCGCCGCCCCGGCGTTGTTGAACAGCAGATCCAGGCGGCCGAAATACCGCTGTACTCCGGTGAACAGGTCGGCGACCGCGGTGGGATCGGTGATGTCGGCGGGTGCCACCAGGACTCGGCTCGCGGGGACGTTCGCGAGGTCGGCGGTCTCCTTCAGCAGCATTTCGCGACGGCCGGTCAGCGCCACCGCCCAGCCCTGCTCGAGCAGCGCGAGGGCCGCCGCGCGGCCCAGCCCACTACCCCCACCGGTGACCAGGGCGATGCGATCTTCGGTGCTCATCGGTTCTCCTTGTCCACCCACAGCCGCAGCACGCGGCGCGCTTTCGGTCCCGGTTGGTCGATGTAGGGCGATCGACCGTGTAGTGCCCGGCTGTTGCGGATGATCAGCAGATCGCCCGCGGCCAGCATCAGATCGAAGCCGACGCCGGGGCGGTGCAGCACCTCGTCGAGTACGTCGAGCGCGGCGAGCCGGGGTGCGTCGGCGGGGTCGTCCGCATTCAGCGAGGCACGCACGGTTCGGGTCTGGTAGTAGCAGCCGATGGTGCCGTCGGGCTGGGTGAACAGGATGGGCGACACCACGATCTGCGGTCCGGCACGGCCGGTGCGGTCGTAGGTCCAGTCACCACGCAGCAGCGAAAGGGTCTCGCGGTCTTCGGCTTCCAGGATGTCGTTGACCCGGCG
>NZ_JBHWZY010000581.1:0-4501 GCF_042727815.1 Nocardia sp. NPDC060220 | reverse complement strand
GAATGAAGCCTTGGAAGCCGAGGATGCCACCGGGGGCGAAGGTCGGCAGGATCTGCACCTTGCGCGGCAACAGCGGGAAGATCGTTTTCAGGCCCGGCACGTAGAAGCCGGTGAACCGCACCGGCGCGAACAGCATGATCACCCCGGTCCAGTTGGTGATCAGACCGGCCATGGCACTGAAAATCGGGATGGTGATCATGTCGACCCAGAACTTGCTCAGACCGGTCGTCTTCTCCCAGTCCAGCAGGCCGAAGAAACCCGCCGCCTCGATCCCAGCATTCATCCGGCGTCCACTCCGTTGTGTGGCGAACATCGCGCGTACGGTCATCATAGGCGACCGAACTCCCCGGTCCGGGCAAGTTCCGCGGTTACCCGCTAAACCGGAGCAAACACCTGATCAGACCGGACTCGGCGATCCCGTTCGAACGGCAATCACCACGCGTGGTGTCACCAGTGGGTGGCCGACACCTCCTGCACGCGAGGGCCGATGACTCAGTGCGTGGTGTTGACCAGCAGCAAGTTGGTGTCGATGTCGTGGGTTACCTTGTTGGCCACCGAGCCCAGAAGACGTGCGGGACCGCTCATTCCACGGTTGCCGATCACGACCAGATCGTATTTCCAGGCCGAGTTGCAGATTGCCTCCGCTGGGGGGACCCCGGTGAGGATGTCGCGTCCGAACAGTTCCGGGTCCTCGACCGCGATCTGACCTTCGACGTCGATCAGGATGTCGGCACCATCGTCATCGGTCTTGGCCGAAGCCACCAGGAACGGGCGCGCACCCAGCGCCAGGGCGAGCTCGTAGCCGCGACGGACCGCGGTCAGCGAACTCGCCGATCCGTCGGTGGTGAGCCCGATGGTGGTCCAGCGTTTGGGGACCTTGTTGGTGAACACGACGTCGGTCTGACTGTGGTGGGAGACGTGATTGGCGGTCGAGCCGAGCAGTCGCGCCTTGGAACTGCCCAGGCTGCCGCCACCGATCACGAGCAACGTGGCGGGTTCACGTTCGGCGATCTCGAGCAGCAACGCGCCTGCCGTGCCGTCGAGTTCGGTGCGGGCGACCTCGGTCACCCCGGCTTCGAGCAGGGCTTCGGCGGCCGCCCGAGTGTTGGCTTCGGCCCATTCGGCGTCGGTGGCCGACTTGCGCCCCGCGTCCTTCCACACACTCACCGCGGTGACCGCGACACCGAGGCGCATCGCGAACTCCCCCGCCACCGCTACCGCCGTCTGCGCGGCCTCCGAGCCGTTGGTTCCCACGACGATGCGCTGATAGCACCCCATGTGACGCTCTCCGATCGACGGCAGGTCAGCTGCGCTGTGGCCCACAGTATAAGCGCAGCACACTGCGGGCAACCGGCGCGGTGGCGCCTGTCCGCGACGTCGCGGGCCACCTTGGGCTGCGGGCGGCCCTCACTTGTGCTGGGGCGCGGAGGGCAGCGACAGACGTTTGAGGTGTAACGCGTTGAGAGCGACGATCAGGCTCGACCCCGACATCGCCATCGCGGCGATCTCCGGGCGCATGGTCAGACCCCACGGGGCGAAGACACCGGCCGCGACGGGCAGGGCGATGCCGTTGTAACCGACTGCCCAACCCAGGTTCTGGCGTTCCTTGTGGACCGTGCCGCGACCGATACGCAGGGCCGTCGACACCGCGTACGGGTCCGAGCGCATGAGCACCACGTCGGCGGTTTGGATGGCCACGTCGGTGCCTGCGCCGATGGCGATACCGAGGTCGGCGCGGGCCAGGGCGGGCGCGTCGTTCACCCCGTCGCCGACCATCGCGACCTTCTTACCGGTGCGTTGCAGATCGGCGATCCGGTCGGCCTTGTCCTTCGGTAGGACATCGGCGATCACGGTGTCGATGCCGAGGTCGCGGGCGATGCGTTCGGCGGTGCCTGCGTTGTCACCGGTGAGCATGACCACGCCGACACCGAGGTCGTGCAGTGCCCGCACGGCGTCGGCGGAGGTCGGGCGTGCGGCGTCGGCCAGCGCGATCACCGCGTGCGCGTGACCGTCGACGGCGACCAGGACTGCGGTGTGGCCCGAGGCCGCCAGTTCGTCACGGTGTTTCGCCAACTCGCCCAGCTCGATGTGGTCGGCGTCGAGCAGTCCGCGGTTGCCCACGATTACGTGCTGCCCGTCGACCGTGGCCGTCGCGCCGCGGCCGGCCACATTCTGGAACCCGGTGGCCGAAAGGGTGTCCACACCATGGGCTTTCGCGTAGTCGACGATGGCCTCGGCGAGGGGATGCTCGGATTCGAGTTCCACCGCCGCGGCCAGTGCCAGCACCCGGTCGGTGTCCACGCCGGGCGCGGTGATCACGTCGGTGACTTCGGGTGCGCCCGTGGTGAGGGTGCCGGTCTTGTCCAGCACCACCACGTCGATGCGCGCCGCGTCCTCCAGCGCTGTCGCGTTCTTGAACAGCACACCACGTTCGGCGCCGAGCCCGGTGCCGACCATGATCGCCGTGGGTGTCGCCAGCCCGAGCGCGTCCGGGCAGGTCACCACCACCACGGTGATCGCGAACAACAGTGCTGTGCTCAGCGAAGCACCGACGAGCAACCACACCGCCAGGGTGGTCAGGCTGCCCAGCAGCGCGACCAGGGTGAGCCAGAACGCGGCCCGATCGGCCAGCCGCTGACCCGGAGCCTTCGAATTCTGTGCCTGCTGCACCAATTCGACGATCTGAGCCAGAGCGGTGTCGGACCCGACCTTGGTGGCCTGCACCCGCAGGCTGCCGGTGGTGTTGATGGTCGCGCCGATCACCGCCGAACCCGGCTGCTTGGGCACCGGCATGCTCTCGCCGGTCACCATCGACTCGTCGACCTCGCTCGACCCGTCCAGCACGGTGCCGTCGACGGCGATCTTCGCGCCGGGCCGCACCAGCAGCACGTCACCCACCCGCACGTCGGCGGTCGGCACCCGCACTTCCTGACCGTCGCGCAGCACAACGGCTTTCGGCGGCGACAGATCCAGCAGACTCGTCACCGCGTCGCCGGCGCCGCTGCGCGCCCGCATCTCGAACCAGTGGCCCAGCAGCACGAATGTCGCCAGCATCGTGGCGGCCTCGTAGAACACTTCACCGCCGCCGGTGAACGTCACATACAGCGAATACAGCCATCCCGTCCCGATACCCACCGAGACCAGCACCATCATGTCGAGGGTGTGGGCCTTCAACGCCGCCCACGCCCCGGTGAAGAAGATCGTCGAGGAGTAGAAGATCACCGGCACGCTCAGGACGAGCATCCAGATGTCGGCGCGCATCCCGAACGGGACGGGCAGGTGCAGGCCGAGCATGTGGGTGGCCATCGGCGACCAGAGCATCACCAGGGTGGAGAAGACCAGCGCGACCAGGAATCGGTTGCGCATGTCGCGAGCCATGTCGTCCATCGACATCGACGCGTGCCCGCCGTGCTCGTGCCCACCGCCGTGCGCGGCTTGGGGCTGATCCCGACTCGGCACGCGATGACTCGGGGACTCGCCGTGCGAGGGCATCGCAGGCGGCGCATGGCCGACCACGGAATCGGCGGACTGCTCGGGTGCCGTGGCGAATTCGGCACCGTGCGGGGCGGGCCGTGTATGCGTGGTCGGCTCGCTCGCCGGGTCGCAGACGTGGGTCGGGACCGAGCGTCCCGCGCAGTGATAGCCACAGTCGCGGACCCAGGTGCGCAGGTCGGCGACGGATGTTCGGGTGGGGTCGTAGGTGACAGTGGCGGTTTGGGCGACCGGATTGGGGTCGACAGCGATGACGCCGGGCCGGTGGCGCAGCCCGTTGGTCAGTCTCCCGTGGGAGCTGGCGCGCAGTTGCCCACCCACGTGCAGGACGGTGGTGGCGGAGGCCGGTTGATCCTGCGGGTCGGGCATCGCCGCTCCTGTCGCCGGTCGTGCACACGACGCGACAGCGCCCCGCGCTTCACTTCCCGGCGACTCTACCGGCGGCGTGTCACAGGTCGGCGCGGCATCAGGAAGGGCCTCGCCGCGCTGACCAGCGATCGTGTCAGAGACTGACGCCCAGGAGCGCGTCGACGGCGGCGCGGATCAGGGCGGGGGCTTCGGTGTCGGCGCCGCCGTAGGCGATGGCCTGTTCTGCCCAGTTGTCGATCGCGTCGAGTGCCTTCGGCGTGTCGAGATCGTCGGCCAGGTGCCGGCGCAGCCGGGCGACGGTGTCGGTGGCCGAGGGGCCCGAGGTCAGCGACACGGCCTCACGCCAGCGGTCGAGGCGGTGCTGCGCGGCGGTGAGGACCTCGTCGGTCCACATACGGTCGGCGCGGTAGTGACCGGCGAGCAGGCCGAGGCGGATCGCGGCGGGATCGACACCGGCGCGGCGCAGCTTCGACACCAGGACGAGGTTGCCCCGGGACTTCGACATCTTCTCGCCGTCCAGGCCGATCAGGCCGGCGTGCACGTAGTGGCGGGCGAAGCGGCGGGCGCCGGTGATCGCCTCGGCGTGCGCGGCAGAGTACTCGTGGTGGGGGTACATCAGGTCCGAGCCGCCACCCTGGAT
>NZ_JBHWZY010000580.1:0-4501 GCF_042727815.1 Nocardia sp. NPDC060220 | reverse complement strand
GGAACTGCGGTTCACCGGCCCCGCCGCCGCCGCGGCGCGCACCGTAATCCGTCCGTTCATCGAAACCGATGCGCGCGTGAACTTCTCGCGGCTGGCCCGGCTGGCCGGACTGGCTCCCGTCGACGACGCGCTGAATGTCGTCATCGCCGGTGGCACCGGCGCGCTCGGTCTCCAGATCGCCGCCGATCTGACCTGCCGCGGACAACGTGTCACCCTGCTGACCCGCCGCCGCAACCCGGATCTGCCGTTCCGCCAGACCGAGTGGGACGGCCGCTCGGTCGGCTCCTGGTCCGCCGAACTGCGCGAACCAGGTCGCCTCGCGGTGATCAACCTCGCCGGGAAACTGGTCGACTGCAGGCCGACCGAACGCAATGTCGCCGAATTACGCTCCAGCCGAGTCGATTCCACCACTGCTCTCGTCGCCGCGGCCCGCCTGCGCGACACCCCCGTCGACTACTGGGTCCAGGCGAGCACTACGGCCATCTGGTCCGACGCGGGCGAAACCCGGTGCACCGAAACAACTCCCCTGCCCGTCGGCCTCCCGCAGATGACCGGCGTCGCCCAGCCATGGGAGGAGGCGTTCGACCCCGCTTGCGCCGACCACTGGACGATCCTGCGCACCTCCATCGTCCTCGACCCCGACGCCCCCGCCCTCAAACGCCTGGGCCAGCTCACCAAGGCAGGTCTCGGCGGTCGCGTAGGCCCGGGCGATCAATGGTTCAGCTGGATCCACATCGAGGACTGGCTGGCCATCGTCCGCGCTTCCCTCGGCCTCGACCCCTCCGTCACCCTCCCCGACGGCATCCTCGTGGCCGCCACCGAATTCCCGGTCCGCAACACCGAACTCATGGCCACCCTCCGCCGAATCCTGCACCGCCCCCCATCACCCCCCACGCCGAAGGCCGCGCTCACCGTCGGCGCCGTCTTCCTCCGCACCGACCCAGCACTCGGCCTCACCGGCCGCCATGCCACCTCCGAAGTCCTCCACAAGGCCGGCTTCGACTTCCGCTACCCCACCCTCGACGAGGCCCTGACAGACCTGTTGCCCCACTGACCCGACCCGCGCCCACGCTCCGCATGCCGGGAGCGTGGGCGGGGGTCCACCATCACAACTTCACAATCGTCCGGCTGAACTGCGGAATCAGCCGAATCTTGCCCGCCGACCCGAAGTCGATGGTCACCGTAGCCAACGGCCCCACCCCATCGGCGGCCACAACCCGCCCCAACCCGTACTTGTCATCGGTAACCCGATCCCCCACGGCAAGAACCAGTTCGGTGTTGTTCCGCTTCACCGCCCCGCCCGGCGCGGGCCGGCGCTCGCCGGATCCACCACGCACACCCGGCCGCTGATCCCAGCCGCTCCCACTGGTCCAATCCCGATCGAACCCGCTGTCCTCACCCCGGCGCCGCCCGCGCTGCACCGGCGAGACAACCGGCTCCAATCTGCGCCAATCCAGCAGATGCTGCGGGATCTCCTGCAGGAAACGGGATTCCGGGTTCGATACCGGCTGCCCCCAGCCGGACCGCACCACAGCGCGCGAGAGATAGAGCCGCTGGCGAGCCCGCGTGATCCCCACGTAGGCCAGACGACGTTCCTCGGCCAGCTCGTTCGGGTCCCCCAGCGCCCGCATGTGCGGGAATTGCCCGTCCTCCCAGCCGGTCACGAAGACCACCGGGAATTCCAGCCCCTTGGCTGTGTGCAGCGTCATCATGGTGACCACGCCGGTGCCCTCATCGGGGATCTGATCCGTATCGGCGACCAGCGACACCCGCTCGAGGAACGCAGCCAGCGAGCCCGGCTCGGGTTCGCCGTCGCCCGCCTCCGGCACCAGCCCTTCCTCACGGGCGGCCTCGGCGTTGTTGAATGCCTCGGAACTGAATTCGCGTGCGACGCTGACCAATTCGTTGAGGTTGTCGAGCCGCGCACCGTCCTGCGGATCGTCGGAGGCTTCCAATTCACCGCGATATCCGGTGCGGTCGAGCACCGCCTCGACGACATTGCCCACATCGGGATAGTCGCTGTCGGCCCGTTTTCCGGCCACCCGGATCTCGTCGAGCAGATCGAGGAATCCCGCGATGGCCCGCTGCGCGCGGGTATTCAGCAGGGCGACTTTGCCTTCGGCTGCATCACGCAGCGCCGCGGCGAAACCGATACCGCGCTGTTCGGCATGCACTGCCACGCACGCCTCCGCACGATCGCCGATCCCGCGACGTGGAGTGTTGAGAACGCGGCGCACACTCACCGCGTCTTCGGGATTCTCCAGCACGCGCAGGTAGGCAACCACGTCGCGCACTTCTTTGCGCTCGTAGAACCGCACACCACCGACGACCTTGTACGGCAGGCCCATGCGGATGAAGATCTCTTCCAGCGCACGCGAATTGTTGTTGGTGCGATAGAACACCGCCACGTCGCCGTAGTTGGCCTCGCCCGTATCGACGAGCCGATCGATCTCCTTGGCGACGAAGGACGCTTCGTCGTGCTCGTTGTCGGCGACGTAGCCGGTGATCAGTTCACCTTCGCCGGAATCGGTCCACAGTTTCTTCTCGCGCCTGCCCTCGTTGCGCGCGATCACCGCGTTGGCGGCGGACAGAATGTGCTGGGTGGAGCGGTAGTTCTGTTCCAGCAGAATGGTTTCCGCGTCCGGGAAGTCGCGTTCGAATTCCTCGATGTTGCGGATGGTGGCGCCACGGAACGCGTAGATGGACTGATCGGCGTCGCCGACCACGCACAGCTCGCTCGGCTCGACCGCCTGCTCCTGCGCCGTGCTGTGGTGCCCCACCAGCTCACGCACCAGCACATACTGGGCGTGGTTGGTGTCCTGGTACTCGTCGACCAGCACGTGCCGGAACCGGCGCCGGTAGTACTCGGCGACCTGGGGATGGTTCTGCAGCAGGGCCACCGTCTCGCCGATCAGGTCGTCGAAGTCCATCGCGTTGGCCGTGCGCAGTCGCCGTTGGTACTCGGCGTAGACCCGGGCGACCAGCGCGGGCAGCTCGGTGTCGTCGGCTTCGGCGTCGGCGGCGGCCTTTTCCGGACCGATCAGTTCGTTCTTCAGATTCGAAATGGCGGTCGACAGCAAACGCGCCGAATACTTCTTCGTATCGATCTCGAAATCGCGACTGATCATCGTGAGCAACCGACGAGAATCGTCGGCGTCGTAGATCGAGAAATTCGAATTCAGGCCGGGCAGCAGGGCCGCCTGCATCCGCAGAATGCGCACACAGCTGGAATGGAAGGTCGACACCCACATGCTGGCCGCCCGCGGACCGACCAGCCCGGCGACCCGTTCCCGCATCTCGGCGGCGGCCTTGTTGGTGAAGGTGATGGCCAGGATCTCCCCGGTGCGGACGCCGCGCGCCGCGAGCAGATAGGCGATCCGGCGGGTGAGCACGGCGGTCTTGCCCGAGCCCGCGCCCGCCACGATCAGCAGTGGGGAGCCCGCGTGCATCACCGCGGCACGCTGGGGCGGGTTGAGCCCGTCGAGCAGACGCTCGATCTCCTCGGCGCGCTGTTGTTCCCGCTCCTGACGACGCTGTGACTGGTCGGCGCTGTTCCTCGCCGCCGCCTGAGCCAGCGCGGACACGCCGGTGCCACCCCCGTCCCGAGGCGCTGGCACGGCGCCCTTCGCCGCGGGCGCGGGTTCGCTGGGATCGGTGGCTGAGGCGTGGGGAGCGACCGTGATATCCATCGTGTGTCCACGCTACCGGCGGGCACCGACAAGCCGCGAACTGCCGCTGCCGCGATGACCGGACAGCGACAGCCGGGCAAACTTCCGGTGAACCCGGCCAGGTCGACGCGGGCGACGCTTGGTGAACGTTCTCAGCGAATTCACAAACAGAACTGTTTTGCCTACCTAGCGCCCCGTGGCAGACTGAGCCACATGGTCAGCGCTTCTCCGCATGTCCGGGTCGGCAGCCGATCCGATATCGTGGCGGGGAGTACTGATCGCGCACTCCCGGGGGGATCCAGTACTGCCCATCGGGAAAAGTTTCAGGGTGACGGAACAGATCGGGTAACAGGCCGTTCGGTTTGACCGATCCAAGTTCTGACACGAGGAGATGAATGATGAGCACCCCTGCTACGACCACCGGCTCCGATTCGGCCTTGCCGCAGTCCGAAGCTGAGATCGACAAGCTCCGCCTCGAGATCGATCAGCTCGATGCCACGATCCTCGCCGCGATCAAACGCCGCAGCGAGATCTCCCGGATCATCGGCCGCACCCGGATGGCCTCCGGTGGTACGCGCCTGGTCCACAGCCGTGAGATGAAAGTTCTCGAGCGCTTCAGTGAGCTGGGCCAGGAGGGCCACACCCTCGCCATGCTCCTGCTCCGCCTCGGCCGCGGCCGTCTCGGCCGCTAGCCCCCAGACCACAAACCACGCGACGGACCAGCCAGTTCGCCGCTTCCGAAAAGCCGCCCCGGGTGCGACACCATCCCCGGGGCGGTTATTTTTCTGTCCGGCTCAGGTCAGGGCGATGTATTTGGTGTTCAGGTATTACTC
>NZ_JBHWZY010000579.1:0-4515 GCF_042727815.1 Nocardia sp. NPDC060220 | reverse complement strand
CCCCCTGCGTGGGATACATTCCCCGATCAACACACTCTTATCGGAATCGCCGCCGACCGAAATGCTCACCGTTTTCCCGGATCGGAGAAAAGTGTCGCGTAGCTATTCGACACCATCCATCCGTCAAACCGCAATGACCGAATGCCGCTTTTGCCGGGTTGTCACGAATCTCGTCGACACTCGGCTATCGACGATGCAGCGACCGGACGGTGGCCGCACCCCAGAGCATCAGGCTCGCGGCCGCGGCCATATAGAGGAAGTAGGCTAGCACAACCAGGACGGACCCGTAATTGCCTACCCAGTCACTCAGTCGCAGCAGGCCGACCACACCGAGGCCGAGCAGGATCAGCCCGAGGATCAGCCCCGGCATCGCCAGCGGCGCGATGGGCGATTCCATGGCGGAGGTCGCGGCGACGCGGCGGCGTCGCTCGGTAACTGACAGATTGCTGTTCGATTCGAAGTAGATGCTGCTCATGACAACAAGTCCCCTTCCGGACAGCCGCCCCGACACGGCCGATAAGTGATCCGTACCGGATCTTTCGATGACCGTCACGCCGCAGCGGAAGTGCGGGTCGTTCGCGACCCCGGATCCATGTCGACCCGGTCCATGATCACGAACGGTTAACGTTCAGCAATTACAAGCTTGCCAGCCAGGCCGAGCGGATAACAGACGGTGTGATCTGCATCACATCGAACTCTTGTGCGACACGATCCGATAACGTGCGTTACATTTCGTCGAAATACGGGCCGGAACTGGCGAAAACCCCACACAACTGGGCATCTGTTCAACAAGCCGACACTGCTGTCATTTATCGAACCGTTACGGCCCTGACGTGGGAAAACACACACTTCCGCCCCCCGCGATCCAGTTGGTACCTCCACGAGCCACCGACACGGCACCGTGACGGAAACCGCTCAGCGAACGCCCTCCTCCACCCGAAACCACCACGCCCCGAACAACTTCGGTGTCGACGCCGCACAGAAACCGTGCCGAGACGCGGAAGTTCTCCTACCATGGGCCACGTCCCACACCGCAGCACCGTACGAGGGGTCGTCGAGGATGAGCGACAACGCGCATGTGATCGACCAATCCAAGCCGAGCATCGCCCGGGTCTACGACTATCTACTCGGCGGCAAGGACAACTACGAGGTCGACCGCGCCGTCGGTGACCACTTCAAGGTGAACCTGCCCGGCTCGGTCGACATCGCGTCCACCAACCGCCGAGCCCTCACCCGTGCGGTGCGGGCCATGGCCGAGGCCGGGCTGACCCAGTTCCTCGACTTCGGCAGCGGGCTGCCCACCGCCGACAACGTGCACCAGGTCGCCCAGTCGATCGACCCCGACACCCGCGTGGTCTACATCGACAACGACCCGATCGTGCTCGCCCATGGTCGCGCACTGCTGGCGACCAACGACCACACCACCGTGATCCACGCCGACGTCCGCGATTCCGCGGCGATCAGGGCCGATCCCGAGGTCGCCCGGCTGATCGACTTCGACAAGCCGGTCGGGCTCATCTTCAGCGCGATCCTGCACCACCTCAACGACGAGGAGGACCCGCAGTCGGTGGTCGCGTACTGGGCGGAACAGATTCCCGTCGGCTCGCGCGTGTTCATCTCCCACTTCCGCTCCGGCGACAACGCCGAGACCATCGAGGCCGAGTCCAAGCTGCAGTCGACCTTCGGGCGTGGCCGGTGGCGCACCGACGCGGAGATCACCGCGCTGTTCGGTGATCTGCGCGTGCAGGACCCCGGCGTGGTCGCCGCGGCCCGCTGGCATCAGGTGAACGAGGATTCCGCACACATCGGCGCACCCGATCGGGACCTGTCGGTCTGGGAGGAACTGATCGTCTCGGCGATCGCCGAGAAGCGGTAGGACCGATCGCCGAGGCTCGAAACTTTCCGGCCGCGACTTCTGCGTGGGTTCGAACGAGGGAACGCGTCACGTCGGCTATCTTGATCTAGTTTTTCGATGCTGCTGGATCGTTCGTGTCGCTTCGCCGAAATCGCGTGCCGCGTGAGATCCACGCCTCGCGCTGTCGGCGACCCTCTCAGACGAAGGGACGCCGGTCACCATGCCCGCACCCGTTATCCTCCACGGCCGCATCGCACGGCTGGAGCCGCTCGCACCTCACCACGTTCCCGGACTGAGCGCCGCGGCCGCGGCGCTCGACGGACCGGCCGGGTTCACCGTCGTCCCGCACGGTGACCAGGAGGCGCGCACCTATGTCTTCCAGGCCGAAGCGGCGCAGCTGGCAGGCACAGCGCTGGCCTTCGCGATCGTCACCGTCGCCGACGAGTGTGTGGTCGGGGCGACCCGATTCACCCGGCTCGACTACTGGCAGGGACCACTGACCTGGCCGTTGTCCGCCGAACCGGTCACCTCGGTGCCCGGCGGGGCGATCCCCGACGCCGTCGAGATCGGCAATACCTGGCTCACCCCCGCGGTGCGGGGCGGTCAGGTGAATCTCGACTCCAAGCTGCTGCTGCTCACCCACGCCTTCGACAGCTGGGGCGTGCGGCGGGTGACCCTGCGCGCCGACGCCCGCAACCTGCGCTCCCGGGCGGCGATCGAACGCCTCGGCGCGGTGAGTGACGGTGTGCGCCGGGCACATTCGCGTGGGCTCGACGGCGCGGTGCGCGACACCGCGTTCTATTCGATCCTGCACGACGAATGGCCGGGGGTGCGCGGACGGATCATCGAACAACTGGCCGCCCGCGCCGCCCTGCGGGGCGCGCCGTTGATCCCGGCGACCGCGGCGGCGTTGCGGCCGTTGGCTTCTTCGCCGATCGGTTGAGGTCTCAGCCCGGCAGCGACTCGATGCGGTCGACGATCAGGTCGGCGAGTTCGTCCGGACGCTCCTCGGGCAGCCAGTGCGAGCCGTCGAGCACGGCAAAGCGATAGTCACCGGTGACGAATCCGCGGGTCAGCTCGGCACCACGGCGGGTCAGCGCCGCGTCGCCGGTGCTCCACACGTGCGTCACCGGCACGGTGACGCGTGCCGTCACCGCGCGCGGTGTGATCAGCGCCAACGCGCGATACCAGTTCAACGCGGTGGTGAGAGCTCCGGTGTCGATGATCTCGGTGTGCACGCGGTCGATCGCGTCGGCGGACATGCCCGATTTGGCCAGGATCTGGTCGAAGACGCCGGGCCGCGCGCGAATCAGGCGCTCCGGGAGCACCGGCAGCTGGAACAGCGCCATGTACGACGAGCGAAGGAGCTGATCGCTGCTGATCATCGAGCGGGCGAAGGCGCCGGGATGCGGCACCGACACGGTCACCAGCGTGCGGACGAGTTCGGGGCGGGCCGCGGCCACCGACCAGGCGACCATCGCGCCCCAGTCGTGCCCGACCAGATGCACCGGACCGCGGTCGATGTCCTCGATCAACGCGACCACGTCGTCGACGAGTTCGGGCACACGGTAGGCGAGGCGGCCGGACGGCCGAGCACCGGGTGAGTACCCGCGCTGGTTCGGGGCGATGGTGCGGTAACCGCGCGCGTTGAGCAACGCGGTGAGCGGCTGCAACGAGGTCGCGGTCTGCGGGAAGCCGTGCAGCGCAACGACGACGGGGCCGTCGGGCGGTCCGGAGTCGACGACGTCGAACTCGAGTCCAGCCCTGGTGAAAGTGGTCAACTGGGTGCTCAACGAACCCTCCGATCCAGTAACTTACTTATCGGTAAATTACTCGTGGCCCGTACCTGGCGTCAACAGCGCTCACCGTCCTGTTCCCCCGTGCACGACGGCGACTTCCGCACCACCGAGGTCGAAGGCCCGGTGCAGGATGCGCACGGCTTCGTCGAGGTCGGTGTCGCGGACGAGCACGGAGATACGGATCTCCGAGGTGGCGATCAGGTCGAGGTTGATGTTCGCCGCGGCCAGCGCCTCACAGAAGCTCGCGGTGACGCCCGGATTGTTGCGCATGCCCGCGCCGATCAACGAGACCTTGCCGACGCGATCGTCGTAGCGAACATCGGCGAAGCCGATCTCGGCGCGGCGGTCGCGCAGCAAGGCGACCGCCCGCGCGCCGTCGGCGGCGGGCAGGGTGAAGGTGATGTCGGTGCGGCCGGTCCCGGTGTTCTGCACGACCATGTCGATGCCGATCTCGGCGTCGGCGACCGCGCGGAACACCTCGGCCGCATAGCCGGGCTCGTCGGGCAGGCCGACAACGGTCACCTTGGCCTCGTTGCGGTCGTGCGCGACGCCGGTGAGTACGGCCTGGTCGGCGGGGATGTCGGCCATCGAGCCGAAGACGGTGGTGCCGATCGCGTCGGTGTAGGACGAGCGCACATGCACCGGCACCTGGTAGCGACGCGCGTATTCGACGCAGCGCAGCATGAGGACCTTCGACCCGCAAGCGGCCATTTCCAGCATCTCCTCGTAGGTCAGCAGCTGTTGAGGGCCGTCTGGAGCGCGGACTTCTCGGCGGAGTCCACGGAGAGCCCGTAGTGGTGCTTCACGTGGACCCACATCCGCACGTACATGCACTTGTACGAGGCGAGCGGCGGCATCCAC
>NZ_JBHWZY010000578.1:0-4516 GCF_042727815.1 Nocardia sp. NPDC060220 | reverse complement strand
GCACCTGCTCTCGCCCCGCGTCATGGAAGCCTCCCTCGCCTCCGGCGTGACCACGAAATTCAAATGGCCCGAACGACTGGAATGGGTCAGTGCCTTCCCGCAGACCAATGTGGGAAAAATCAACAAGAAGCAGCTGCGCGCCGATGTCATCGACAAGCTCGAGAGCGAACAGTCACCCGGCTAGATCGGCCGAAATCATTTCTCTGAATACGGCTGTGCCGAAGAAACGTGGATATCGAATGAGGAGTTCGTCATGAGGCTGGAGAAAGTGGCCGTGCTCGGGGGTGGCCCCGGCGGCTTGTACGCGGCGCGGCTGCTCAAGCGCAGTCACCCGGACGCGGAGGTTACTGTTTACGAACAGGGTTCGCCGGATACGACATTCGGGTTCGGCGTCGGTCTCGCCTCCCGCACGCAGCGCAATCTGCGCGCCGCCGACTCGTCCTCGCTGGAAGACATCGTCGCGTCCTCGCACGGGCACGAGATGTCGATGCGGATCGGCGACAACGTCGCGCGGATCTCGCACGGTGAGCTACTGGCGATCGCCAGGACCACCTTGCTGTCGGTGCTGCAGCGCCACGCCGAAGCCGCCGGCGTCCGGCTGTGCTTCGGCGAACGACGTTCGATCGACGACCTCGACGCCGATCTGATCGTGGCGGCGGACGGTGTCAACAGCGCCACGCGGACCGCGCTGGCCGCCACGATCGAACCGGACATCCGGACCGGCACCGGCCTCTACCTGTGGTGTGGCACCGACTTCGCCCTGCCGAGCGCGGTGTTCACCCCGATCACGACCGAGCACGGCACCTTTGTGGCGCACGCTTATCCCTACGCGCCCGACCGCAGCACATTCCTCATCGAAACCGACGAACGCACCTGGAAGCGAGCGGGATTCGACCTCACGACCGAACAGATCCCCGCGGCGGAATCCGATCACGAGTCCCTGGCGTACCTCGAGAAGGCGTTCGGTGACACCTTGCAGGGACACCACCTGATCGGCAATCGCACTCGCTGGCTGCGGTTCCGCACGGTCACCTGCCGCCGGTGGCACGCGGGCAATGTCGTACTCCTCGGCGACGCGGCGCACACCGCGCACTACTCCATCGGCTCGGGCACCAAACTGGCGATGGAAGACGCGATCGCGCTCGATCAGGCCATCGCCGAAGCCACCACGATCGAGGCGGCACTGGACGAGTACGAGAACCGCCGCCGCGCCGACGTCGAGCGCTTGCAGTCCATCGCCGCCCGCAGCGAGCGGTGGTGGGACGCGTTCGCCGAACGCATGGGCCTGCCGGTCGACCAGCTGATGATCAACTACATGACCCGTGCGGGAAAGGTTTCGCTCGAACGATTCGCCGCCTCCGCGCCCGAAGTCGCGAAACGCGGTGTCGCCGACTACGCGGGAGTCTCGCCTGACGCGGTCCCTGATGCCGGCCTGCTGGAGTGGGTGCTCGATCAGCCGCTGGAACGGGCCGAGCGGGCCTACCCCGATCGGCTTGCTCCCGCCGCGCTGCGTGACGACCCGTCGACCGTCGTCGTCGAACTCGACATCGATTCGGCCTGGAGTGCGGCGGCGGACGCCGTCATCGCGGGGCTTCCGCCGTCCGGCGTGATCTGGCTGACCGGGCGGCCCTCCCGCCAGGAGGTGCTCACCCGCCTCGACTTCGCCGAGCGTGTCACGTGGCGCTCGAAGGCCACGGTCATCGTCGATGTTCCCGAGGAATACCGGGCCGACGCCGCCGCCGGGCTCGCCGGCGGCCGCACCCACCTCGTCGACCTCACCGCCGTTGCCACCGTTGTGGCGGGATCACCGCGCGAGCGCGATAGTGCGCTGTCATGACAGCGCATAGCCTATCGAGGGTGAACACCGATGCACACGACGAGTCGCGACCCGCCGCCGCCCGACGCGCTACCCGTGGCCGGGCGGCGTCCGAACCCGCGGCGGGGGCGCAGAGCACCTCCCGGCGCGAACTCGTCGAGCGTGAGATCATGGAGCAGGCGACCATCCTGTTCGCGGAGAAGGGTTTCGCAGGCACCACCCTCCAAGATATCGCCAAGGCGACCGGTCTGACCCGCCCCGCGCTGTACCACTACGTCGCCAACAAAGACGATCTGCTGGCCCGCCTGGTGACCGAAATCGCCGAACAGCCCGCGCAAATCTTGCGCAAGATCAACGAACGCGCCGATCTCGATCCGGCGCAACGACTCCGCGAAATGGCGATGTCGATCGCTCTGCATCAGTTGGCGGCGCCCGACCGCTTCCGGCTGCTCCTGCGATCCGAAGCGGAACTGCCCGACGCGCTCGCGAACACCTACCGCAACAGCAAGCGCCGGGTCCTCAAGGAATTCATTGCCGTCATCGACGACGGCATCCGTGCCGGACAGTTCTACCCGGCTGATTCCCGCACCGCGGCGTTCGGCATCATCGGCATGCTGAACTGGATCGCGTTCTGGCACCATCCCGGGCAGGACGACGGCCCGGCCGCCGCCGCGCAGCTGGCCGACATGGCGATGCGCACCGTCGTGGATCCGGCAGCCGACACCAACGGACAAGGCGGCCCGCGCCGGATTCTCGAACGCCTGCGCCAGAACCTGGACTCGCTCGAGCAAACTCTCGGCGCAATCTGACGTAACAACCAGCTAGTCGATCGCCGGAGCTGTACCAGCCATGACGGGGAACAGGCCTGCGACGGCGGCGACGATCGCAGCGCGACGGGCTTCGCTGGATGGGTTGTGAACCTGTCCTTCGGCCAGGAAGTCGACGAGGTCGGGCTGCCAGGCCCAGGCCAGTGCGATCTGGGTGACGACGACCATGACGTCGATCGGATCCCACGCCGGATCGAGATACCCGGCGTCCTGCGCCTGTTGCAGCTGTTCGACAGTGCTGCGCACGGTCCGTCGCGCGGTACTCAGGAACGGGTTGCCCAGTGACTCGGCAATTTCCAGCCGCCCCCATTGCAGCAGCCGCAGATGGTCGGGATGGGCCATGAAGTAGTCGTGCACCCGCCCCGCGTAGCTGGGCAGGTCGGTTGCGTCCATCCGGGTGGCTTCGGTCATCATCGCCAGCTCGCGCTCGGCGATATGCCGATAGAGTGCGCGCTTGCCGCCGAAGTGCGCGTACAGCCGCTCTTTGCTCGTTTTCGCTTTGCTCGCGATCCGGTCGATGCGAGCGCCCGCTACTCCGTACTGCGCGAACTCGTCTGTCGCCGCGGCGACAATGCGGTCGCGAGTGGTGTCTGCATCAGCGGAGGTGGTCACTCCACAACGGTACCGGCCGAACTGTTCGGTATTGACGGTTCGTGGCTATTCCTGGGCGTTGAGTGCGCGGGCGGGCGACCGTATCAACCACCCCGTCGACCAACGGCTCCGGTCTCAGGGCGCAACTTTGTCGCTGCGCGGATCGATCAGGATCTTGGCGTGGTGGTCCGGGGAGCCCAGTGCGGCGAAGGCCGCTTCGACGCCGCCGAGCCCGACCGTACCGGTGATCAGCGGGCTGGGATCGACGGTGCCGTCGGCGATCATGTGCAGGGTGTCGCGGAATTCGCCGGGGTCGTAGCCGAGGACGAACCGCAGCTCGATCTCCTTGTTGATGGCGTTGGCGGGATGGAACGCATCCTGCTGCATGCACACCCCCACGACCACGACACGGGTAGACGGCGGTGCCGCGGTGAGGATCTGGTCGATGATGCCGGGCACGCCGACACATTCGAAGACGACCGGACCGGCCGGGCCGCGGTCGAGCATGTGGGCCGCGCGAAACAGGTACCACCACGGGACTTTGGGGATGCGGCGTACCCGTTCCATGACGTCGAAGCCCAGGTTCAGCAAGTCTGCGGCGCCGGCGATGCGGGGCGGCCTCGGCGCCGCCTCCCAGGCGGATTCGGTGGTCGGGTCGACCACGACGTCGGCGCCACAGGCGCGGGCCAGTTCCCGGCGGCGCGGGGAGAAGTCGCTCGCGATCACGGTGCGCACACCGGCGGCCTTCAGCATGGTGACGACGGCCAGCCCGATGGGGCCGCAGCCGATCACGAACGCGGTCTGCCCCTTGGCGATCCGGCTCTTGCGGACGGCGTGCCAGCCGACCGCCATCGGCTCGGTGAGTGCGGCGAGCTCGGGTGCGAGTCCGTTGGGGACCTCGAATGTCACCGACTCCTGCGTCAGCACCTGTTCGGCGTATCCGCCGGGGGCGTTCGAGGACAGCCCGGTGAGCTCCGGTTCGCGATCCCTGCGCAGAATCGGCATCGCGACCACCGGTGTGCCCGGCTTCCAGCGACGGTGGGTGTGTGGGCCGTACTCGGCGATCTCGCCGGTGAATTCGTGCCCGAGGACGATCCGCTGGTCCGAACGCATGAAGCCGCTGTAGCCGGTGGCGCCGGCGAGGTCGGCGAGTTCGTCGCAGTGCGTTCGTGCGTGCAGGTCCGAGCCGCAGATGCCGCAGCGGGTCACGGAGACGAGGATCTGGCCCGGCGCACAGGACGAGGAAGACCGGTGGCCACGGCGGCCCTCGGGACGCTGGCAC
>NZ_JBHWZY010000577.1:0-4520 GCF_042727815.1 Nocardia sp. NPDC060220 | reverse complement strand
GGCGAGGTGGGCGATCTGCTGCCTCACTGCGCGTCGACCACCTGGGCCGGAACAGGTTTCGTGATGTCGATGCGATGGTCGTCGACGTGGTCGTCGACCATCGTCTCCTCGTCGAAGGGCAGCTCACGATCGAGCACGCGCCGGGTCCGGTCGGCGTCGACGGTCTTGGTCCAGGTGCCGATGAGCAGGGTGGCCACCGCGTTGCCCGAGAAGTTGGTCAGCGCACGGGCTTCCGACATGAAACGGTCGATGCCGACGATCAGGCCGACGCCGTCGAGCAGGTCGGGGCGATGGCTCTGCAGGCCACCGGCGAGGGTGGCCAGGCCGGCGCCGGTGACGCCCGCGGCGCCCTTGGACGCGATGATCATGAACAGCAGCAGGCCGAACTGCTCACCGAGCTCGAGCGGCTTGCCCATGGCATCGGCGATGAAGATCGAGGCCATCGTCAGGTAGATGGCTGTGCCGTCGAGGTTGAACGAATACCCGGTCGGAACGACAACACCCACGGTGGTGCGCTCCACCCCCGCGTGTTCCATCTTCGCGATCAGGCGCGGCAGCGCCGACTCCGACGACGAGGTCGCCACGATCAGCAGGTACTCACGCGACAGGTAGCGGCACAGCTTCAGGATCGAGACGCCCGAGACCATCCGCAGGATCACGCCGAGCACACCGAACACGAACACCAGGCACGTCAGATAGAACGCGATCATCAGCGTCGCCAGCTGCACCACCGCCGACCAGCCGGTGCGGCCGACCACGTTCGCGATCGCGCCGAACGCGCCGATCGGCGCCAGCCACAGGATCATCGACAGGATCCGGAACACCAGCTTCTGGCCCAGCGAAACCGCGCGCAGGATCGGCGCGCCCGCCGCGCCCATCGCCTGCACGGCGAACCCGACCAGCAGCGCGACGAACAGCGCCTGCAGCACGCTGCCCGCGGTGAGCGAGGACACGAGCGTGGTCGGCACGATGTTCTGGATGAAGTCCCAGGTACCGCCCGCGCTGTGCGCCTGATCGGCGTATTTCGCGCCCGCTCCGGTGGCGCCGACGTTCAGGCCCTCGCCCGGGTCGATGAGGTTGCCGACCACGAGCCCGATGCCGAGCGCGACCGTCGACATCGCGAGGAAATAGCCGATGGCCAGCCCACCCACCTTGCCGACGGTGGCAGCCGCGCGCACCGAACCGATGCCCAGGACGATCGTGCAGAAGATGACAGGTGCGATCATCATCTTGATCAGGTTCACGAACACGGTGCCCAGCGGCGCGAGTGACTGACCGAATTCCGGGGCCACCCGGCCGACAACGACGCCGGCCACGACGGCGATGATCACCGCGATGTACAGCCAGTGGGTATGGTCGCGTTTCCGCGCTGCGGTGGTATCACTCATGCCGACGAGCATGAGCAACTATTGTGACGGCCGTCACTTTGGTCCATAAGTTTCATATCTGCGCATAACGTTCGAGAAATCCAGGTCGGAGGCAAGAGGTGCGACGAGGACGACTGTCGCTCGCGGGACAGGCCTTCGTATGGCAGCTGGTGGTGCTGGCGCTGCTGATCGCCATCGGCACGATCCTGGCCGTGCTCGATGCCCGGCGCGACCATGACCTGGCCGCGGAGATGCAGGTCAGAGATGTCTCGGTCACGGTGGCGCGGTCGCCGTCGACCTTGGCCGCGGTGAACTCGCCCTACCCGAGCGGACTGCTGCAACCGACCACCGAGCGGATCAGGGCGGCCACCGGCATGGACTTCATCGTCGTGATGGCCCCCGACCGCACCCGCTACACCCACACCAACCCCGACCTGATCGGCAAGCCGTTCGTCGGCAGCATCGACGGCGCCCTGGCGGGCCAGACCCTCACCGAGACCTTCACCGGCACCCTCGGCCCCTCGATCCGCGCGGTCACCCCGGTCTACGACAACGGCCGGGTGGTCGCGCTGGTCTCGGCCGGTGTCACCCGAGCCAAGATCAGCACCCAGGTCGCCTCCCAGCTGCCACTGATCCTCGGCGTCGCCGCGATGGGTCTCGCGCTGGCCGCGCTGTCGTCGTTCCTGATCAGCCGTAGGCTGCGCCGCCAGACCCACGGTCTGGCCCCCGACGAACTACGCGCGCTCTACGAGCACCACGACGCGGTACTGCACTCCGTCCACGAGGGACTGGTGGTGTTCGGTGACCAATCCGAGGCCGCGGAGGTGGTCAACGATCAGGCGCGCACCCTGCTCGACCTGCCCGACGGTCCGGTCCTGCGCAGCGACCTGCCGGTCTCGCTGCAGCAGATGAGCGGGGGCGTGGTGCGCGACGAGACGCACGTGACCACCGACCGCATCCTGCTGGTGAACCAGGACCTGGTGAGCTGGGAGGGCCGCGAAATCGGCACCGTGCTCACCATCCGCGATCAGACCGAGCTGCGCACGGTGCTCGGCGAACTCGACTCGGTGCGCGGCTTCGCCGAATCGCTGCGCGCACAGGCGCACGAGGCGGCCAACCGGCTGCACACCGTGGTGACGATGGTCGAGCTGGGCCGCCCCGAGGAAGCGGTGGCCTTCGCGACCGCGGAACTCCAGCTCTCGCAGGTGCTGATCGACCGGCTGCTGGCCGCCGTCGGCGACGCGGCGCTGGCCGCGCTGCTGCTCGGCAAGGTCGACCAGGCCGCCGAACGTGGCGTGAGCCTGGCGATCAGCGAGGACACCGCGCTGGACTCCACCGATCCACTGTCCGCGCACGAGACCGTCACCCTGGCGGGCAACCTGATCGACAACGCGATCGACGCGGCGGCGGGCACCGTCGACAAGCGCGTCGAGGTGTCGGTGTGCCATCGTGACGGCGCGCTGTGGGTCCAGGTGTCCGACAGCGGACCCGGCATGTCGGCCCAGATGTTCTCGCGGGCGGCCGAACGCGGCTACACCACGAAATCCGACCACGCGGGCCTCGGCCTCGCGCTGGTGCACCGCCTCGTCGATCGACATCGCGGCACCATCACCACCACGGCCGCACCACACAGCGCGGTCATCGTTCGCATTCCGCTGAGGGAGACACCATGATCCGCGTCCTGATCGTCGAGGACGAGCCGTTGATCGCCCAGGCACATCGGGCCTATCTCGAACGGCTCGACGGTTTCGTCACCGGTGGGGTCGTCCACACCGGACGCGACGCGCTGCGGGTGGCGGCCGAGGCGATCGCCGACGGCAATCCGTTCCATCTGGTGCTGATGGACATCGGCCTACCCGACATCAGCGGCCTCGATGTGGCCGCCGCGCTCAACGGACTCCAGCCGCGCCCCGATGTCATCGCGATCACCTCGGCGCGCGAGCTGAACATGGTGCGCAGCGCGGTGGCGCACGGCGTGGTGCTGTACCTGCTCAAGCCGTTCACCTTCGCCGCGTTCCGGGAAAAGCTGGAACGCTACCGCGGTTTCGACACCGCGCTGCCCGCGGGTGAGGCGGCCCTGTCGCAGTACGACATCGACCGCGCGCTCGGTGCGCTGCGCACCGCCGACCAGAAGGCCGGTGCGCCGAAAGGCGTTGTCCAGCACACCCTCGAAGAGGTGTCGCGCGCGGTGCGCGCGGCCGAATCCGGCATCACGGCCACCGATGCCGCGGCGGCCGTTGGTGTTTCGCGGATCACGGCATGGCGGTATCTCGAGAAGCTCGCCGACGACGGATTGGCCGAGCGTCGCGCCGACTACGGCAGGGCCGGCCGGCCGAAGACCCGCTACCGCTGGCGTACGAGCTCATAGCCGCGCGCCCGGGCTCGGCCCGGTGCGGGCAGGCGCGAAAGTCCGGCCGACGGCCGGTGAGCACCGGACTCAAGCCGGACGGGACGCCCCCGCCAGGTCATCGGGGGCCGAGATGCGCGCGACCGGACCCAGGTCGACCGGCATGTGCTCGAAACCGTGCAGCGTGAACAGGTTTCGACGGACCGGCTCGCCGCGCAATCGTAGATTCGGGTAGCGGGTGTAGAGCGCGCGCAGGGCGTGGACCGCTTCCATCCTGGCCAGGCTCGCACCCAGGCAGGAGTGCACACCGCTGCTGAACGCCAAGTGCTCCTTGGCATTACGGCGGTCGATGTCGAAGCGGTGCGGGTCGGGGAAGACCGCCGGGTCGCGGTTGGCCCCGGCCAGCGACAGGATCACCGTACTGTTCGCCCGCACTCGCACACCATCGATCTCGACATCCTCGAGCGTCTGGCGCGCGGTGGTCTGGACGGGAGGATCGAACCGCAGCGTTTCCTCCACCACGTCGGGCCAGCGTTCGGGATCCTCTTGGGCGAGGGCGAGCTGATCGGGATGGGCCGACAGCGCGGCGACCGCGTTGCCGATCAGGTTCACCGTCGTCTCGAAACCGGCGCCCATCAGCAGACTCGCGCCCGCCTGCAGTTCCCGCAGACTCAGATCACCCGAGCGGACCAGGGTGGACAGGATGTCCTCGCCCGGTGCGCGACGCAACGTGGCGATGTGGTCGGCCAGGTAGTCGTCCATGGTCTCGATCGCGGTCATCGCGGCTCGATAGGTTCGCCATGAGG
>NZ_JBHWZY010000576.1:0-4522 GCF_042727815.1 Nocardia sp. NPDC060220 | reverse complement strand
ACGCTGACCCGCACCGTCGATACCCCGGCCGCGCGGGACACCTGCCACGACACGGCGTGCTCGCCCGCGTCGAGAATGCCGGGCGGGCACCGTCGCCAGTCCCAGCCACCACTGCCGCGCGCCACGATCAGCCCATCGGAGGAGTCGGCGCTGCCGGCCGCCAAGGCGTAGTCCTGCGCGCGGCCCCGTGATCCTGTCGACTCGCCCAGCGGCCGTCGCTCGTCGGTGGAGTCGGATAACCCGAAGTCTTCCTGCGTGCCCGACCCGCGATTCCCCGAGCCGGCGTCGCGCTCCGTACCGTGCTCGCCGTCATCGCCGTCGACCGCCATCTCGCATTGCGCGGTGAGCATCCCGATTTCCTCGACCAGCAGCCGTGGATCCAGGGCGGGAATGCCGTCGATGGTCGACGCGGGCCACCACCGGCTCGCCCAGTGCGCGTAGGCGAGTCGCCGCAGGGCCGCCGTCGGCGCGCGTCGAGCGGGCGCGGCTGTCAGCGCTGCGGGCCGGTTGTCCGCGAGCGCCGAGGCGACCTCTTCGCCGTACACCGCCCACACCCAATCCTGTGCGGCATCGACGTCATCGAGTACCGCGGCGGGCACCGATTCGTCGTCGAACAGGCTCCAGCTCAGATGCCCGCCCACGACCTCGAGAACCAGCACATCGAGCCCTGGCGCGGCAGCGGTGACCAGTGGCGTCCGCTCCGGAGCGATCACGAGCAAGCCCGGCTCCGCACGGCGAACGTGGACGACTGTCATCAGCTGGCCCTCGCTTCCACATCGGCCACGGTGTCGGCGGTCAGCGCCTGTTTCACCCGGGTGCGGTGGTCCAGGATCACCGACCGGGCGACACCGTCGAGCAGATCCCACAGCTCACCGGGATCGAACACCGGCAGCTCGCGTACATCCCGACCGTGCAAACGCACCCACAACCTGCGCGAATACGGCCGCCACGGCGCGTGCAACTCGGCGGCCACCGCCGCGAGCGGTCCCGTCTGCCCGTCGACCGCGTGCACCGCGTACCGACGCGCCTGCAGCACATACCCTTCCCGCCGCCAGCGACCGTTGACCACGTCGTGCGCACGCGACGAAGGAGCCGGGTCGACCGACGCCGGGGCACCGAACGGAGAGAGACCCAGCGCCAGTTCGGTACCCGCCGCCGCGGCGACCCGCAGCGATTCGTCGAGCAGTCCCCATGGCGAACAACTGCGCGAGATCTCCCGCGTGACCAGCTCCGCAATCTCGGGGAGGTCGGTCCGATCGATGCTGCCCTGCAACACCGTGAAGACCCGCTCGTACACGGTCCGGTCGAAGGGCAGACCGAGGCTCGCGGTCGACGCGGACGCGCCGAGCTCGGGGCGCTGTGGGCTGGAACAGCTGGTGAGCCCCAGGTCGTCCGCGCCCGCGTCGGGATGCGCGAGCCACAGGGCGATCCCGCGCCGGGTGCCGGCACCGCTGTCGACGATGTCGTCGAACAGCGGCCCCGCATCGGCCGGATCTCCCGAACGGGCGAGCGTGCAGGCTTCGAGCAACTCGGTCAGTTCGGCTGCCAGATCCCTTGCGCCGTAGGGGGCGAGCGGGCGGCGTGCCCAGGCGATATCCAGCAGTTGCGCCAGTTCGGCCGCGCGAGCCGGGTCGGTCACGTGGTGTTTCAGTGCGGCGGTGGTGCGCCCGCCGGTGCTGTCGTGGACTTCGCGCAGCGTCGCCTCGGCCCTCGCGTGCGCGCGGTCGCCCGCAGGCGCACCGTCTACGGTCGCCAGCTCGAAGCAGCGCTGGAAGTACAGATCCTGGGCGTTGCCCTCGGTGATCCGCAGCCTGCGCCGCACCTGCTTCAGGACGACGAACCACGCCGCACACGCCCGCAGCGCATCGGACTGCGCATGCAGCAGTGCCGTGAGCAGCGCGATCCCGTCTTCGTCGAGCATGCTCGACGACAGCCCGGGATGCTGCATCGGCCGCAGCACCAGCGGATCGAGAATCAACTTCACCGTCCGCCGCAACGGTCCGCCGTCGGCCCCGCTCAGCGCGTCGACTCCGTCGAGCCCCCGCCACACCTCATCGAGCACCATGGCGCGCGGTCTCCGCATCCGACCAGGTTATAGGTATTTTCGGCGGCTGGTGCGGCGGTTGCCGAGCGCGAAAGTTGGGATCGGTAGGCGGGGAATGATTTCTACCTTTCTCTCAACGGGTTACCAGCCCGGTCACACCGAGAGAAACGGAAACCACCATGAACACCAAGCTGATCGCCGCCCTCGCCGCTTCCGCCGCCGCCACCGCGCTGTTCGTCACCGGTTGCAGCGACGATGCAGGCACCGCCTCCCCGAGCACCGCCGGATCGGCCGCTCCGGCCCCGGCCGCGGGCAAGTCCACCGCCACTGTCGACGGCAAGGAATTCACCGCGAAATTCGACACCACCTGTGCCAAGCAGGGGGGCACCCTCGCCCTGGCGCTCACCGACACGGCCAACGCCACCTACGGCAGCCTCTCGGTCAGCGCGTCGGTCGAAGGCGACAAGGTCCAGGCGGTCGCCATCGGCGGTAGCCAGGGCGGCGCCAACGGCCTGCCCTATGCCGTCGGCTACGGCAACGGCCAGCCCGGCGGTTCCGCGACCCTGGCCAAGGACGGCAACACCTACCGCATCACCGGCGAGGGCATCAGCGCCGACATGACCAACCCGCTGGCGGGCCCGTCGACGGCGAAGTTCGACATCACCTTCGCCTGCTCCACCATCGTCGGCGCCTGACCCTTCGCGACCCGGTCGCATCCATTCAAGGAGAAATCATGAAATCCAAGCTGCGTGCGGCCGCGGTCGCCTTCGGAATCCTCGCCATCGGCTACTACCTCTTCTACGGCCTCACCTACACCCCCGACGAATACACCGGCGCGATGCTCGGCTGGGTCGGTCCCCAGATGGCGCTGCCGATCATCGCGCTCACCATCGTCCCGATCGTCTTCGCCTTCACCGGCGACGGCATCCTCGAAGCCTTCACCGGCCGCAACAGCAGCGAGTTCCGCGACGGCGCGGTCGGTATCGGCACCATTACCTCGTTCCGGCAGACCGGCGTCTCGGTGAACGACCAACCGCAGGTCAAGATCGCTTTCCGGGTCGAGGGGTCCGACGGAAAGGTCTTCGACTCGCACGCCAAGATGATCGTGCCGCTCACCGAACTGGCCCTGCTGCAGCCGGGCGTCGTCCTGCCGGTCCGGTATCTGCCCGGCCGCACCGACAAGGTCGAGGTCGACCGCTCCGGCGACAACGGCGCCGCCCAGCGCGCGATGAACGAATCACTCATCCGCAAGGGCATCACCACCCGCGGCAAGCTCGACATCGCCGAACGCGGGCTGGCCGCCCAGGCCGTGGTCCGCAGCCTGGACGTCCCCGGCCGCATCCGCGGCGGCTATACCGAGATCGCGCTCGGTCTGGTGGTCACCCGCCCGGACGGCACCACGTTCGAGACCCGCGCCGAGAAATACCTGCCGCCCACCGCGGTCGGGCACGTGCAGGTGGGCCGGATCGTGCAGGTGCACTATCTTCCGGGCAACGAGCAGGAAGTGGTGATCTCCCTTCCGGTCAACGCCTGATGACAACTCCCGCGCACTCGGCGCGCGCTGTGGCTGATCCATCCGTGATCGGTCACAGCGCGCGCCGAGTTTTGGTCGTCCGTTCATCTACGCGTTCCCGATGGCTCGCTTGGGCTGCTTACGGTGCCCGGAGTCCGTTCTACTCAGGAGTCACCGTGAGTCCGAAACCGCTCGCCCTGTTCGTCAAGCACGACGGTCAGTCGGCACGCGCCGCCCTGACCTGTGAATACAAGTGCGGCAACGCCTGCTTTCACGAGCCCCCGAACACCTCCGAGGGTGCCTACTTCGGTGACATCGTCAGCGGCCTCAACCGCCGTGGCCTGATCAAGGGCGGCGCGGCCGCGGTGCTGGCCGTCGGCGCCGCGAGCGCGCTGGCCGCCTGTGGTGACGACTCCGAGGCCGCGAAGACCCCGGCCCCGACTCCGGCCGGAACCCCCGGCACCGGAACGGCGTTCACCGCGGTGGCGCCGAACAAGGAAGACGCGCTGACCATTCCGGAGGGCTACGACCAGCAGGTCGTCATCCGCTGGGGTGACCCCCTCTTCGCCGACGCCCCCGCGTTCGACTTCGACAAGCAGACCGCCGCGGCGCAGCTGAAGCAGTTCGGCTACAACAACGACTTCGCCGCGCTGATGCCGATCGAGGGCCAGGCCAACAGCTACCTGCTCGTGGTCAACCACGAGTACACCACCGGTCCGATGATGTTCCGCGGGTACAACAAAGACGCCCCGACCGACGAGCAGATCGCGATCACCAAGGCCGCCCACGGCATGGCCGTGGTCGAGGTCAAGGGCGAAGCGGGCTCGGGCAAGCTCACCCCGGTTTTCGGCAAGTACAACCGCCGCATCACCGCCGATACCGAGTTCCTGCTCACCGGCCCCGCCGCGGGCAGCGCGTTCACCGTCACCGGTGCCGACCCCTCGGGCAAGAAGGTCCTCGGCACC
>NZ_JBHWZY010000575.1:0-4537 GCF_042727815.1 Nocardia sp. NPDC060220 | reverse complement strand
GCTACAGAAGCGAGCGACGGACGCGAAACTCCCGACGCGACCACCCAACTGCGATTGGCGCCAAATATAGCCGAACTCCCCGGCAGTTTTCGAGTCGTGCCACCCCCGATCTGCGTGATCCACTATCAAAACTAGAACATGTTCTATATCCTCGGCCTCATGAAGGTCGCAGTGACCGGCGCAGCCGGCTACCTCGGTACCAACTTGATCCCTCTGCTCGTCGAGCGCGGCCACGAGGTCGTCGCGATCGACCGCGTCGCCCCGGCTACCGCCGATCCGGCCGTCACCTGGGTCGAAGGCGATGTGCTCGACCCGGCGTCGATGCGTGCGGCGCTGGCGGGCACCGAGGTGGTCTACCACCTCGTCGCGCTGATCACCCTCGCCGAACGCAACGATCTGGCGTGGCGGGTGAACACCGAGGGCGTGCGCGTCACCGCCGAGGCGGCGCTGGAATCGGGCGTGCGCCGGTTCGTCCACACCAGCTCTATCCACGCTTTCGACCAGTACCGCGCGGGCGGGCACATCGACGAGACCTCCGGCCGCTCAGACGATCCCGGTTTGCCCGTGTACGACCGGTCGAAGTGGTCCGGCGAACTGGCCTTGCGCCCGGTGATCGAGCGCGGACTCGACGCGGTGATCGTGAATCCGACCGGCGTCTACGGCCCGGTCGACCTCCCCGATCGCCTGTCCCGGCTGAACGTCATCGCCGCCCAGGCGATGCGCGGCCGGATTCCGGTGATGATCGGCGGCGGCTTCGACCTGGTCGACGTGCGCGACGTCGCCCAGGGCCTGGTCCTCGCGGGCGACAAGGGCCGCACCGGCGAGAACTACCTGCTCGGCGGCGAGATGACCACGATGATGGACTTCTGCCGGATGGCGGCGGCCCGCACCGGCGCCAAGGGCCCACGCTTCGCCATCCCGGCGAAGGTACTCGGCGCGACACTGCCGGTGCTCGAGCCGATCGGCAGGCGTTTCGGCTCCGACAGCCTGTCCAAAGCCGCACTGGGCGCGCTGATCTCGGCGCCGGTCGTCGACCACGGCAAGGCCGAACGCGAACTCGGCTACCGCCCCCGCCCGACCACCGAGACCGTCAACGACCTCGTCGACTTCCTGCGGGCGTCGCGTCAGGCTTGACAGCTGTTCGAACAAATGTTCGACTCGTGGGGTGCGGTGGCAAGCTCAGACCCTGGACGCCGATGACGGCGCGCTGCCCGGCCTGACCAGGGCCGGGCTGGTCCGCTCCGTCCGCACCCCCGAGTTCGACGGCATCACCTTCCACGAGGTGCTGTGCAAGAGCGCGCTGAACAAGATGCCCGAGAGCTCCGCGCTGCCCTTCCGCTGGACGATCAACCCGATGCGTGGCTGCTCGCACGCCTGCCGTTATTGCTTCGCGCGCGGCAGCCACGAATATCTCGGCCTCGACGCGGGCGAGGATTTCGATTCCGAGATCGTGGTGAAGACCAATATCGCCGCGGTGCTGCGTCGCGAACTCCTGCGCCGTTCCTGGCAGCGCGAGGCGGTGGCGCTCGGCACCAACACCGATCCGTACCAACGCGCCGAGGGCCGATACCGCCTGATGCCCGGCATCATCGGCGCGCTCGCCGATTCGGGCACCCCCTTCTCCATCCTCACCAAGGGCCCGCTGCTGCGCCGCGATCTCCCGCTGCTCACCGAGGCGGCCCGGCGCGTCGAGGTGAGCGTCGCGGTGTCGATCGCCATCCTAGATCCCGACCTGCATCACAGCCTCGAACCGGGCACCCCGGAACCACGTGCCCGTCTCGACCTGGTCCGCGCGCTGGCCGACGCGGGCTTCACCGTCCATGTCATGGCCGCGCCGATCATCCCCTGCCTCACCGACAGCCGAGCCCACCTCGAGGCCCTGTTCGCCGCGATCGCCGACGCGGGCGCGGCCAGCGCCACGGCCTTCCCGATGCACCTGCGCGGTCCCACCCGAGACTGGTTCCTCACCTGGCTCGGTACCGAACACCCCGCGCTCATGCGCCGCTACCGCCAGCTCTACGCCCGCGGCGGCAACGTCACTCCCCTCTACCGCGACTGGCTACGCGACCGAGTGAATCCCCTCCTCGACCACTACGGCCTGCGCCGAGTCCAAGGCCCCACCACGCCGGCCGCTCCCCCACCCACGCCGCACGACGCGCAGCTCGCCCTCTTCGGCTGACCGCCGGACAGGCGGTCGGGCTACGACACCATCCGGCGACGCTCAACCGAGTGCGGCGACCTCGGAATCGGTGAGAACCACCGGTGAGACGCTGTCCTTGCTCCGTACCGACCGCACCGCGCGATACAGCGGACGTTCGCCGAGGCCGGCGTCGCGAGCCTCGGCACGCAACTGCTGCACGAGCACTTCCGAGATCGCGATGGCCGCGGCGAGTTCGCTGGCGGCGAGTGCGTCGGCGAGTTTGCGCAGGCCGAGCAGATGCAGTTCGCGGCCGCTGCCCACGTCGGTGTACATCGCCAGCGGCACCAGCTGGGTGTCGCCGCCGGCGGTGACCCGCAAGACGATGCGGCTCAGGCGTGCGGGATACACCAGCAGGTGCACGCCGGTGGCGTCGGCGAGGTCGACCCTGTGTTCGCCGACCAGCCGGTGTGCGCGGATCACGGTGCCGCTCAACCACAGCCGCCGCCGCTGGAACGCGAAGACGTAACCGATGGTCGGGACAGCGACGGCCAGTCCGATCAGGATCGCGTACGGCCAGCTCAGCCAGACCGCCGACAGCAACGCCGCACCGACGCCCACGCCGAGCGCGGCCAGCGCGAGCCTGCGCAACATCGGCGCGAACACCTCGGGCGCCACCAGGTCGATTCCCACCGGTTCCGTCGCTGCCGACTGCCCGGACTGCCCGTCCACGATTGCCTCTCCGCCCCACCGGCCCGCCCGGCATGAGGCGCGGTCAGATTACCGCGCCGCACCGACCTCAGCAGCCGAGCACGGCGCCCACCGCGGAGTACGCGGCCTCAGCGACCGAGCTCCGCGCGCAGCACCGCCACGACGCCGTCGAGCGGGACGGACCGCTGTTCACCGGTTGCCATCTCCTTGACGCCGATCGTGTTCTCGGCGAGATCGCGATCGCCGAGCACCAGGGTGTACTTCGCCCCCGAACGGTCGGCGCCCTTCATCGCACCCTTCATCCCGCGTCCGCCATAGGCCAGGTCGACGCTGATGTCGGCGGCACGCAGTTCACCGGCCAGCGCGACCAGCTTCGCCTTGGCCGCGTCGCCGAGCGCGACGCCGTACACCTGGCAGCGCGCCGGATCGGCCGCCGACTTGCCCTCGGCAGCGAGTGCCAGCACCGTCCGGTCGACCCCGATGCCGAAACCGATGCCCGACAGCGGCTGACCGCCCAGTTCGGCCATCAGTCCGTCGTAGCGGCCACCGCCACCGATGCCCGACTGCGCACCGAGCTGGTCGTGCACGAATTCGAACGTGGTCTTCGTGTAGTAGTCCAGACCGCGCACCATGCGCGGGTTCACCACATACGGCACGCCGAGCGCGTCGAGGTGTCCGAGAACCTGCTCGAAGTGCGCCTTCGCCGACTCCGAGAGGTGGTCGATCATCAGCGGTGCGTTCGCGGTCAGCTCGCGCACTTCGGGACGCTTGTCGTCGAGCACACGCAGCGGGTTGATCTCGGCGCGGCGCTGTGTCTCCTCGTCCAGGGGCAGCCCGCGCAGGAACTCCTGCAACAGTTCGCGGTACTGCGGGCGGCACGTCTCGTCACCGAGCGAGGTGATCTCGAGGCGGAATCCGTCCAGGCCCAGCGCGCGGAATCCGGCGTCGGCGATCGCGATGACCTCGGCGTCGAGGGCGGGGTCGTCGATGCCGATCGCCTCGATGCCGACCTGCTGCAACTGCCGGTAACGACCGGCCTGCGGGCGCTCGTACCGGAAGAACGGACCGGCGTAGCAGAGCTTCACCGGCAGCTGACCGCTCTTGTCCAGGCCGTGCTGGATCACCGCGCGCATCACGCCCGCGGTGCCTTCGGGACGCAGGGTGAAGCTCTCGCCGTTGCGGTCGGCGAAGGTCCACATCTCCTTGCTGACCACGTCGGTCGACTCGCCGACACCCCGTGCGAACAGGGCGGTCTGTTCGAATACCGGCAGCTCGACATGCCCGTACCCCGCGAGTCGGGCGGCGTGGATCAAGCCGTCGCGCACGGCGACGAACTCGGCCGAACCGGGCGGCAGGTAGTCGGGGACCCCCTTCGGGGCGGTGAAGCTGCTGGTCTTGGTCACGATGGTCCAGTTTTCCCCACGGGCGCCCCCCGCGTCCAACCGGTTACCCTCTAGACGAACCTGACGACACGGGAGGAACGCGGTAGTGCCGAGTAACGAACAGCGACGGGCGGCGGCCAAGCGCAAGCTGGAGCGCCAGCTGGCACGACGGGCCGAGCAGGAGAAGAAGCGCAAGCGCTTGACGATCGCGGGCTCGGTACTGGGTGTGATAGTCGTCGCGGCCGCCGCGACCGGCGTGTATTTCCTCACCAGGGGCGACGACAGTGAGTCGGTCAACGCCGAGTCG
>NZ_JBHWZY010000574.1:0-4544 GCF_042727815.1 Nocardia sp. NPDC060220 | reverse complement strand
CCTGAATAGAGCGGACTACAAGAAAAGCATCGTAGCTGTCCTCTCTCAGATTACTGGCCTGACGTACCCTATTCCCAGGGATCGCGAATCTCTTGAAGTGCTTCTGCGTGATCAACTCACAAAGAATGCGGCAAATATCAGAAAACTTGGTCAAATCGATCAATTGATCAGCCTAACCACGCAGTATCTTCAGTATCGAGATACTGGCCCGAATCGATTTCCTCAACGTCTTGGCGAAGAGGTGGGGATGAAGTTCGCGCGCTTGCGGTTGAAGCAAATGGGTGCGCGGATCATCTATGAAGGCGAGGGAGCCAACACTCTCGATCTGGTCGCCGTATTGGACGGCCGCTTAATTGTGGTCGAGGCTAAAGGTGGCTCGGGAAAGACTGATTTTGCCTGGGTTCGCGATGAGGCAAACCAATGGCATTATGTTAAACAAGGTTCCAGGCTGTACCTTGAGTACAAGCTCGCGCAAGACTATAAATTCCAAAGAGTATTAGCCAACGACCCAGAGCTTTCGCATATTCTGGTGTCGCTGTGGCGAAAGGAGGCGAATGTTGAATATTACTTGGCAGAATCTCCTTATAGGCGTGAGCGCGTACGTGGCTTCAAGGTATTAGGAAGGTTGAAATGGTCCAGGTTTGATATCGGCGACGACCCGGTTGGGTTCTTCAGGCCGCCGCGTGGAGACGTAAGGGAGCCAAGACCAGCGGTTCCACCTAAAAAGTCTCGTAGTTCGACTACTGTAAGTGCCAATACTTTCGCCGGATTGGCCCTGGGTGGTTTGGGAGGTATCGCAGGCGTTGGCTATGCCCTACGTGACTCGCCCAAACCTAGCTCGGAAGTAGTTCAAGTTGCGGTAGCAACACCTTACACAGGACAGTCGCCCGGTGACGGAGTTGTCCAACCTGAAGACGACGCTCCGTCGTCGAATTCTGGCCAATTCGTTGATGGAATTTTGTCAGGTTTGAAGTCGACTATTGCCGAGTTTTCGCGAATGGCGAGTTCATTTACTAGCTACGTTCAGAATTGTCTGAATGATTTGGCGGTGATGGTCGGGGGTGCTGTCGCGGCGGTGTCGGGGTTTGTGACCGACGTTATTGATTCGGCGGGGGCGCAGAAGATTATTGATGAGATCTCCAATGACTGGGCATTTGCGCAAGAGCTGCTGAATATTGCGATGTTGTTCTCGCCGGTGGGGACGGTGGCTGCGGCTATTTCGGCGGCGGTGCCGATTATTCAATTGATTGTGGAGCATTGGGATCAGATTCGGGCTGCGTTCGATTGGGTGTTGAAGAATGTTTTGACGCCGGTGTCCGAGTTCTTTATGACGGCGTTCAAGGTTTATATTACGCCGTACCGCTTGGCTTTTGACGCGGTGATGGCTGGGTTCAATGGGATGGGCGGGGTTGTCGGTACCGCGGTTGGTGCGGTGCGGTCGACGGTCGTGGGGATTGTGAAGGCGATCGGTCAGATTTTCCAGCGGCTCGAGATCAATATCGGATTCCCGGTCAATAAGTCGTTCGGGTTGAAGAGTTTCGGTGATGCGATGGTTGCATGGGCTTCCGAGCGGATGGCCGATGGTGGCTTGGTGGGTGGGCAAAACGGGCCCGCGCCGCGTAGGGCATCCGGTATCGAGGTGATGGCCGTGATCGATCGGTCGGTGTTGCGTGCCGCCCAGGCTGAGGAACGCAAGATCGGGTACGCGTATCGGCCGCCGTTCCTGCACGACGGTGCGTTGCCTCGTATCGATAGCGGGCCTGGTCCGCGCACGTTTGATGTGCGGGTCGCTGATGTCGACGCGGCGTTCACGCAAATTCGGATGTTGCAGGCCGTGCAGGATGCGCGGTTCAGCCCGGTTGGCGTGTAGCCAGGCGACTGCTGTTCGGCTGACTCGGTATTGACAAGTAGACAGCGGAAATCCACGAGAGATCGGAAGGTTGGAAACGATGAGTGATCCGAAACCGGAGGGTGTTCCGGACCCGTTGGCCGGCTTCGACATCGAGATCCATCCGGTCTCTTTGGACGGGCTCAACGATTCAACGGACCAGAGGCCGAAAAAGGTTGCGGCGGAGGATAATAAGAAGCCGAGCAAGAGCAGGAGCCGTTCGCACCGGCCTTCCGCATCCAAACCCGCACGGCGGCAGCCGAAGCCGCCCAAGGCCGATGATTACCCGAAGGGCACACGCCCCACAGCTCGGCCACCAAAGAAGGCGATTCAGCCGAGTAAGACCGACAAGCCGATGCGTGGCGCTCCGCCGATGCCACCACACGGAGGTGGTCCGCGCGCGAAGCCCGGTGTCGACTGGAAGCAGGCCGCCAAAAGCCAGAGGCCGGCGGCAGCGGGTCCGAAAAAGACCGCGGCACCACCGAATAAGAGCAAGCCGGTTGACCTGGCGAAACGTCCACCTACTAAAGCCTCGGCGGGGGGTAAACCTGGAGGCCCGAAGGGAAGCAAATCCAAGGGCGGCAAGGTCGACACCAAAGGGCTCAAGGATGAGGCGACCGCCCTCAAGAACCTCGGCGGTGCGTTCAAGGACAGCCTCGCGGCCATCAAAGATCACACGGGCGCCGGCAAGAAGGTGGTCGGCAAGGTCGGCGGCGTCGCCAAGAACCTCAAGAAGCTGACGAAGGCGATTCGCACCGCGTCAACCGTGCAGAAGATCATCGGCGGCGCTTCCAAGCTGTGGTCGGTGGCGCAGACCGCGTTGAACCTGGTGTGGAACGCGTCGCCGGTCGGCTGGTTCACCCTCGCCCTGGGTGCCGCGATTCTCGCGATCACGCTCATCGTCGAGCACTGGGACGAGATCAAGGCGGCGTTCAGTGTCGTCAAGGAGAAGGTGCTCGATCCGGTCGGTGAGTTCTTCCGGGATCAGTTCGGCGAGGTCCTCAAGCCGTTCACCCACATCAGCACGGCTGTCTCCGGCGCGTTCAAGGCGCTGTGTTCGACCGTGGGCGGGGTGTTCCAGAAAATGGTTCATTACGTCGCCGTGGTCGTTGACAAGGTCGCCAGTCTTCTCGGTGAGTTTCGGTGGTTCCCAGGTGTAGGCGGCATCGCCGATGCCATGTCCCAGTGGGCGCAGGCGCATATGGCGGACGGTGGTCTTGTTGGGGCGAGCCGCGCCAAGTCGCCGGCCAGCTCGACCGATGAGATCGTTGTTGACGCCGGGGGCCCGAAGCGAGCGGCGATGGCTGCGGTCGACAGTGATCACCTGCGGGTAGCAGGTACCGACGCCGGCCGGTCAGCGCTGAGCAAGAGCCCGCATATCGCCCCACTGCGCGGCGTGCGGCGGACCGGCGCGACAGTTCGCGCGATCGACCATTCGACCACCATCGCGCTCAACCGCGGGACCGACACCAGTTTCGCGCGATCGCGCGCCGTGCACGCGCAACGCGCGCTCACCTACGCGGGTGGGTCGCGCTAGCCCAACCTTTCAGACACCTCAGGGAGTGGTTAGAACGATGAGCAGTAAAGGCGACGCGCAGTTCGACGCCGCATTGCGCGCGGCGCTGGCCGCGAGCGATCCACTCGATGCCGGCGACAAGGGTAAAGGCGGCGCGGCCAAGTCCGATGGGAAGGGTTCGGGGGAGTCGTCGAAAGCCGATGTGGCTCACTCCGATCATCCACGGGGCGGCCAGCCGAGCATCGAAAGGCACGACGCACCAGTACGAGACGAGAAAGAGCACCGCCCGGCTCCGGCCGAACCGCCGAGAGGTGTGCGACCAATCGCTACACCGCCGATCCGGTCGGTCAAGCCGCGCAGGCCATCGAGGCCTCAGGGCAGACCTCGGGGCGGGCTCGGCTCGAAGGTGCGCGGCGGCGCCGGCCGGGCCGGCGGTCTGGCGATGGGCGCGATGGCGTCAGGAGTCGACTGGCGCCAGGCCGGCGCCGACCCCAAAGCCGCGCTGGGCGGGCTGGGTGGCGCCGCCCTCGCACAGGGCAAGGACTATCTCGCCGGAATGGCTGATCCGGCGAATCTGTCGGACGCATTCTCGCAGGTCAGAGACACGGCGAAGGATAAGGCGTCGCCGGGCAGGTCGAATGCGGGTGACGCGAAACCGATCACCGATGAGACCAAGGCGCTCAAGGATCGAACTTCTGCGCTGCGCGGCGACGTCAAGAACCTCGGCACCCACGCGGCGACCAGCCAGAAGATGACCACGAACGTTGACAAGGCGTCGAAGGGTTTCGACGATCTCGCCAAGGCGCACAAGGACTCAGCGGGTGCGCAGAAGAACGTCGAAGGCGCGACGAACAAGTGGGACAAGTCCCAGGGCAAGCTGAACAAGGCCGTCGGCAAATCGGTAATCGGCAAGATCGTCGCGGCGATCGAGATCGCGATTGTCGTGATCGGGCTGCTGATCGAGCACTGGGACTCCGTGAAGAAGGCCTTCGACACGGTGAAGAAGAACGTGCTCGAGCCAGTCGGCGACTACTTCAAGAAGGTGTTCGCCGCCTGCCTAGCGCCGTTCACCACGGTGATCGACGAGGTGAAAGACGCGCTCGGCAAGTTGGGCAGCGGGATCGGGGGCCTGTTCAGTGG
>NZ_JBHWZY010000573.1:0-4546 GCF_042727815.1 Nocardia sp. NPDC060220 | reverse complement strand
GCATTGACGATCGCGACGCCACCGCGCGGTGCGGTCGGTGCGGCGGCCTGCTCGAAGTCGGTGCCGATGACACTGCGCGCCAGCATGTCGTAGGTGATCTCGACACGCTTGGGTGGCCCGGTGGTCCCGCTGGTGAGCATGCGGACGGCGATTCCCGGCAACGGGGTGCCCGCGTCGTGCTCGCCGACCGACTCGCTGGGGATCGGTGCGGTGTCGAGGGCGGCGATGGTCACGGTCGCGGCCCCCGGCCCGACGAGGCCGGCCAGGTCCGCCTGCCCGCCGATCACCAGTGGCAGGTCGAGCGCGGCGATATCGGACCGGGTGCGGTCGTCGCCCCGGGCGGGGTTGATCACGACGACGGTGCCGCCGCTGAGCAGAACGCCGAGGAACGCGGCCACGTGTTCGGGGCGGTTGCGCAACAGGATGCCGACCTGGCACGGCGTTGTGATCAGCGCACTGACGCGCCGCGCGGTCTCGGCGAGTTCGCCCCAGTTGTGCCAGGTTCCATCGAATTCGATGGCCCGTGAACTCGGCGCCAGGTCGAGGACTCCGACGATGCGCCCGCTCAGTGGATGGGTATGGGTGTCGGTCATCAACGAATCCTCGGTTCGGTCGAAATGCCGCGGCGTTGTTGATCTTCCGCGGCCGCGGCGAGTTCCGCCTTGGCGATCGGGTTGCCGAGGCGGGTGTAGATGAGGCCCTGATCGAGCGCGGCCCGATAGGGTTTGTCCAGCGATTCCCAAATCGCCTTTACCGTGCCCTGGGTCGCCGTCGGCGGCTTGGCCGCGATGCCGGCGGCGATGGCGTGTGCGCGTTCCCAGAGTTGTTCGCGGGTCACGATTTCGGTCACCAGGCCGATGCGCAGCGCGGTCTCGGCGCACACTCGTTCGTCGTTACCCATCAACGCGATGCGCAGGGTCTCGCCGAGCCCGACCCGGCGCATGAGTCCGATCGGCTCCAGCGCGCAAACCAACCCCGCCGACACATGGGAGTCGAAGAAGGTGGCTTCGTCGGAACAGATCACCACGTCGGACTCGTTGACGAAGTAGAACGCGCCGGCGGTGCACAGGCCGTTGACCGCGCACACCACCGGTTTCCACATCTTCTGCCACTTGGGGCTCAACAGCTCGCCGGGGTCCTCGTGATGCCAGATCCCGTCGGGTTGGCCGTAGGCGGACTTGATGTCGAGTCCCGCGCTGAAGGCGCGAGTGCCCGCCGCGCGCAGGACGACCGCGTGGACCGAGTCGTCGAGCCTGATCCGGCGCCACGCGTCGCGGACCTCCTCGCACATGGTGCGGTCGAAGGCGTTGAGCCGTTCGGGGCGGTTCAGGGTGAGGGTGGCGACCCGGTCGTCGGCGTCGACGTCGAGCAGAATCGTGCTGTAGTCGGCGCTCATCGGCACTGCCATTCCGGGGCGCGCTTCTCGACGAACGCGCGCGGTCCCTCGAGCGCGTCCTCGGTGCGGGTGACCCGTTCGCGGAACGACTCGGCCAGCATCTCGGCCTCGTGCATCGGCACGTCAAGGCCCTTGACGATCGCCAGTCGGGTCCCGCGAACCGCCAGCGGCGCATTGGAATTGAGGGTGTCGGCGATCTCGCGGGCCCGCTCGAGCAGGCGGTCGTGCTCGACGACCTCGGTGATCATGCCCAGCTCGTAGGCGCGCTGGGCGCTCATCCGCTCGTGCTTGCCCATCATCGCCATCCGCAGGGCCACGGTGCGCGGGAGCACCCGCGCCAGACGGACCACCTCTCGGCCCGCGACGAGCCCGATGCTCACATGGGGATCGAAGAAGGTCGCTCGATCCGAGGCGATGATGATGTCGCCGGTGGTCACCCAGTCCAGGCCCGCGCCGCAACAGATTCCGTTGATCGCGACAACAATCGGTTTGGTCATGGTCCGGAAGGGCGGGGTGCCCTCCTGCGGAGCCTCCCACTGTTCGTAGGTCGACAGGTACGGCTTCTCGTTGAGGACCTTGCCGTCGCCGGGGATCGCCTTGACATCGGCGCCGGTGCAGAAGGCGCGACCGTTCGCGGTCACGATCAGCAGCCAGACCTTGTCGTCGGTCTCGGCCTCGTCGTAGGCGGCGCGCAGTTCGGTGATCATGTGCGGGCTCAGCGCGTTGAGGGCCTCGGGCCGGTTCAGCGTGATGGTGGCCGTGTGCCCGTCTACCTCGTAGCCGATGGTGTCGAACGGCATGCATTCCTCCTGGGGGACAGGGCGTGGCCCATACTGTTAGATATACAGTAGACAATACCGTTATGGTTCTGCCAAGGTGACGTGAAGTACCGACGAGGAAAGAGTGGCGATGGCCGAGAACGGGAGCACACCTTCGGACGGTGCGGAAGCCGACCGGATCGCCGGGGGGAGTACGACCAGGGGCGTCCTCGACGGTGTGCGGGTGCTCGACTACGGCCGGTTCATCGCCGCCCCGTGGTGCACCGCGATCCTGGCCGACATGGGCGCCGATGTCGTCCGGGTCGAGAAGCGCGAGGGCGGCGAGGACCGTTGGGTGCAGGCGGTGACCGAGGGCGGCGAGGGCGGCACGTTCCTGCAGTGCAACCGCAACAAGCGGTCGCTGACCCTGGACTCGACCACACCCGACGGCGCCGAGATCACCCGGCGCCTCGTGGCAGGCGCCGACATCGTCGTCGCCAACATGCCGTTGGCCGGAATGCGGGCCAGCGGCCTCGACTACGACACCCTGCGCGCGGTCAAGGCCGACATCATCCTGGCCAGCGCCACGGCCTACGGCGAGGGCGGTCCCTACAGCGACCGGATCGGTTTCGACGGTGCGGGCCAGGTCATGTCGGGCGCCACCCATCGCCAAGGCCTGCCCGAACAGCCGATCCGCACCACGGTCCCCTACACCGACTTCGGCACGGCGATGACACTGGCCATCGGGGTCATGATGGCGCTGTTCCATCACCGCGCCACCGGCGAGGGTCAGCACGTCGAGGGCGCGTTGCTGCCGACCGCGCTGATGATGAGCAATGCGTTCCTGATCGAGCGCGACCTGCTCGGCGTCGACAAACCGCGGATGGGCAATCGGGGGACCTCGGTCGCGCCGTGCGATCTTTACGCGGTCACCGACGGCTGGGTGCTGCTCCAGGTGGCCGGGCAGCCGATGTTCCGTCGGTGGTGCCGGTTGATCGGCCGGGAGGATCTCATGGACGATCCGCGCTTCGCCGATGACGACCTGCGCTGGCAGCACGGCGACTTTCTCAACGACCTCATGCAGGACTGGTGCCGGGGTCGCACCAAGGCCGAGGTGCTCGCGGCGCTCGAGCGGTTCAAACTGCCCGCGGCGCCGATGCACAGCACCCACGACGTGCTCGAGGACCCGCACGTCGAGAAGCTGGGCTACCTCGAGCGGATCGACTATCCGGGAGCGTCGAAGCCGGTGCCGATCGTCGGAACCCCGTTCCGGATGTCGCGCACACCGGGACGGATCCGTCGGCGCGCGCCGCTGCTCGGCGAGCACACCGGGCAGATCCTGGCCGATCTCGGTTACAGCCCCGACGAGGTGACCGACCTGCGCGAGCGGCAGGTCGTCTGATGACCACGCCGACCACCGCGCGCTACGGACAGCGCGCGCCCATCCCCCTCGAACAAGGAAGAGACAGTCGATGACCAGTTCCAGTACCGCCGAGGGCCGCGTGCTCTACGAGGTCGATCCCGACCGCAGGATCGCCACCATCACGCTGAACAACCCGTCGCAGCGCAACTCCTACAACGCCGCCATGCGGGACGGGATCGCGCGCTACCTGGACGAGGTCGCCGCCGACGACGACATCACCGTCGTGCTGCTGCGCGGTGCCGAAGGGGTGTTCAGCACCGGCGCGGACATGAACAACGCCTACGGCTGGTACGGGGAGCGCCCCGCGACCAACGGTGACCGGCCCGCCAAGAGCCGACCGAGCCAGCGCCGCCGACTCACGGTGGACCGCAAGTCCTTCGGTTTCTACCACAACTTCATGGGCTTCCCGAAGGTCACCGTCGGCGAGATCAGCGGCTACGCGCTGGGCGGCGGCTTCGAGATGGCCCTGATGACCGACATCTCGGTCATCGCGCGCGACGCGAAGATCGGCATGCCCGCGGCACGGTTCCTCGGCCCGGCGCTGGGCAGTCTGCACATGTTCTTCCATCGGCTCGGCCCGGTGCTCGCGCGACGGATGCTGCTCACCGGCGACATCATCGAGGCGGGCACGCTGGAACATCTCGGCGTCTTCACCGAGACCTGCGATTCGGCGGCGGTCACCGCGCGGGCGCGCTACTGGGCCGAGAAGGCGGCGAAGATGCCCGCCGACGGTGTGGTGATCGCGAAAGAGGCGTTCCGGATGGTCGAGCAGAGTCAGGCCTATCAGGGCGAGGAGGTGGCCAGCTATCTGTTCCACGCCTACGGCACCAATCTGCAATTCTCGCCGGGGGAGTTCAATTTCGTGAAGACCAGAGCCGAACACGGCACCAAGGAAGCGTTCCGTCTGCGGGACGCACACTTCCATGTGCCGGAGCCGGACTTGGGCTAGTGCGCAAACGAAGTCAGGCC
>NZ_JBHWZY010000572.1:0-4549 GCF_042727815.1 Nocardia sp. NPDC060220 | reverse complement strand
TCGGTGGGGGGTTGGGGGGGTGGTCTCCTCCGAGGAGACCACCGCCGATCTCGATGAGCCCCCGGACGGTCGCCGACTCGACCACAATGAATTTCCAATTATTTGCGTGAATTAGTGTCGGATTTCCACTGTGTATTCACACAATAGAGCCATCGCGTTGAATGATGTTACTGTTCATTCCGCATCGCTTGTTCGGAACATGATGCACCCGCACGAGCGACCGCCGACGTAGCCGGTTCGCTCGTGCGGACCCGCCTGCCTGATACGGCCCGACTATTTGCTCACCGCTACATCTATTGCCCCGCTCTATCCAGCCGACTTCGTGCCCGGCATCAGTATCGTGCCGCAGCACTACTCACCACTGAGCCGAACGGCGATGCGACGAGCAGAGCGGTTCCCATCCCGGCGCCTGGTCGGCGTGGAAAGGGATACCAACGATGACAATCCCATCCGACAGTGCCGAACGGCGGCCATCGCTGCACGATGTGGCATCGCTGACCGATCAACTCGTCTCCCATTTCATCGACAATGTGGCGCAGTGCGATATTTCGCCCGGCACGCCGATGGCATCGACAATCGGAGCAATCACCCGGATAGCCCTCGAGATCGCGCAAGGAATGCTGGAGGGATGCGACATCACGCACGAACTCGGAGAACTCGCGACAATCGCCGCCGGATTGGCGTGCGACAGCGTACCCATCGACCTTGTGCTGCGCGGTTTCCATGAAGGCATACGGATAGTTGCCGGCCAGTTGTTCGCCCGATATCAGGATTGCACTCGCGAAACTGTGATCGATGGATTCCAGATCGCCATGACGATCAGCGATCAACTCTGCCTGACAGTCACCCACGCGTACCTCGGCGAGCACGGCGCAGCGACGTTCGGCCAGGACGCCGAGCGGACTCTCACGTCCGCCCTGCTGGCCGGACAGTGGACACCCGTCACCGCCCGCAGATGCGGCATCCCTATCGCTGACACGTACTCGGTGCTCGCCATCGCGATGCGCGCGAACCCGAACACGGGAATTGCCTTGCACTACCTGCACAGGGTGCGGAAAGCCCTGGCCCAGCACAGCGACGGGCAGGGTTTGGCCCGGCTGTCGATCGACGGTGGGACCGTTCTCATCCCGACCGACGCGGTGGCCGAGGACGAACTCGATTCACTGGTCGAGGCGCTCGCAGGGGCGGCGCAGGTCGAACTCGTCGCAGCTGTGGTCGCCGCGCCCGCCGCCGACGTCGCGTCTGCGGCGAAAACGGCACACGAGATGCTCGATGTCGTCGAGCGACTCGAATGCGCACCCGGCCTCTATCGATTCGGCCAACTCGCACTGGAGTACCAGCTTTCGCGGCAAGGACTCGGTCTTTCCCTGCTCGGTGAATTATTGGCGCCGTTGGAAAGATATCCCGAATTGCGGAAGACACTGCGGGTACACATCGCCAACAACTTGAATCGGGCGCAGACCGCGCGGATCATGGATATCCACACCAATACCGTTGACTATCGACTTCGCCGAATCGCCCGGCTCACCGGACTCAACCCGGCGCGGGCATCGGATCTGTGGCAGTTGCGGTCGGCGATGGTCGCCCAGGACTGCCGCGACGACAACCCGAGAGAGTGACGGAGCCTCCGTAGATGTTCAGCAACATCGGGTGGAGCGAGACGATCATTCTGGTCATCGCCGCCCTCGTCATCATCGGCGTACCGAAGTAAACAGTCGCCCACTTCGGTAGCGACACAATGCTCAGAGCGTTTTCGGCGGCTGAGCCACCGGTTCGGCGGAAGGCGTCGCCGACGCCTGCTCCGGTGCCGGCAGCCCTACGTTCTCCCGGGCCGACCGCTCGTTCGCCGAATCCGCGTCCTCGGACTGCATTCGACTCACCTCGCTCTTGAAGATCCGTAGCGACCGCCCCCAGCCCGCGGGCGGCATCCGGCATACGCTTCGCACCGAAGAACAGCACGAACACAGCCGCGACTATCAACCAATGCCAGACGCTGAACTGACCCATCTTTACCTCCTGTATCGACATGGTGGACTCGGAACCGATGCGACAACGCCGACTACCCCGATCGCTCGCAGGCGCCGTGCCCACGATGGCGTGGTCCCGAAAGTGTTGTCCACACCCGGCGAAGCCACGTACACGCTCGGCCATTGTTCCGAGATCTATCAGCCGGCACGCCATGGCCGCCGCGTCGATACATCCCCTGGCAGTATTCCCACCGGCGACAATGATCGGCGATGCCGGGGCCGGCAAGGCCTGCACGTATCCAGTGCGCAGGCGGCTGATCAACTCCGCGCACATGGCACCGCCGCGTGGCGACCCGTGCCCGAGTACCACGACCCTCCGAAATGTCCGCCCCACGGATGGCGTTGCGGCCGGCTCTATTTATCCTGATAGTTCGCTTTACGCACGACCAGCGCCGACTGCAGATACCAGAGCCCATCGGCCGACGAAGGATCGAAGCCCGTCAGTTTGCGGATACTTTTCAGCCGGTAATCGATGGTGTTCATATGAACACTGAGCTGTCGCGAGGTTCGGCGACGATTCAGATTGTTGTCGAGGTGCCTGCACAAGGTTTCCATCAGAATCGGATGGTCGTCGAGCGGGTTCAGTATCGCATCGAGATGCCGGCGTACAGCAGACGGTCTGGTGAGCTGGAATTCGACTGCCAGATCAGCGAAACGGAACAGACCGGGTGGGCGCTGCATTCTTTGTGCGAGATCCAGGAGTTCGCACAGCTGATCAACGGTTTCCGGAATTTTCGGCGGCGATGCCTCCGCGCAGGTTGCGGTCATATCGACGCCGGCCGCCGCAGAGAGCACGGTCAACAGCGTGTCGAGGTCCCTGACCTCGGCTGACGGAACAAGAATGATGCCACCGCGCACATCGAGCCGCGACAGCGCGCGCACCGACCCATGACGATCAAGGGCCGCCCGGATATTTCGAATCATTCGCCGGACATCCATCTGTGTAACGAATGTGTCGGGCCTGTCGTCGCTACCGGACGGAAAATGCACCGCCAGCACGGAATAGCTCTCGGCGACCTCGAAACCACTGCACCGCGTCACCGTCGACGTATCCTGCCCGGCGAGCAACGCAACCGCCAAGGAGTTCCTGGCCCGTTGATCCTCGACGACCTCGGCCTCGAGCTGGTCGGTGTACGCGAGTGATATCGCGGCCGTCACGCTGTCCAGCATTTCGGTCGCCAGTTGGCGCACGACCGAGAGCTTCTGCTCGTCGGTGCCGACCACACTCGAGGCGATCAGCTCCAAACTCGTTGTGAAACCCTGACCGATCGCCTGATCGATCACTTCGCCGGGTACCTCGGTACGCGCTCGAGGCGGCCCGGCGGTGCGGTGTCGAACGGTATCGCCGCGTCTACGGGCCGGCAGTGTGGCCAGGGCAGTCCCCGGTAGCACATCAATGGCGGCCAGGGCACCGCCGTCGACGCCGCCGAGGCGCGCAGCCATGCTCTCCAGCATTCGGGAGACCAACTCGTCGGCGAGCGCCCGCACTCTGATGGAGGACTCGGCCGTGGCCGCACGGGGCCGCACGGAATCGATTCTGGGTGAATAGTCGGTAGTCATCTTTGACTTCCTCACTGCGTTCAACGTCGCCTCACGGCAGCGATGGCTGGCAAGCAGTCTCCCATGCCGAAGACGCCAACACAAGATTATGTTAATGCCTATTCCAGCTCGACCCAGAGCCCATCTCGTCGAGTGACGGCGCCTCGACCGCATCAGCCCGAGCGCCGACGTGCTGGTAGCGGCATCAACTCGGTTATCTGAACTGCATCTAGACAGGACACCTCAAGACAAACCGCCGCTCGGGACTTCACGAACGGACTGCGCCAAATCCGAGACAGGCCACCCCCAAAGAGCTAAGTTACTGACAATTCATGCAAGACGAACACCTCAGGCACTGTCACCGGCCACCCCATCGGTGATGTTCGCGAAACGAGGACTCCCACCATGGACGAACCGGATCGACGCAGTACCCCTGCGCCGGACAACGATCCCGATGCATCGCACAACAACGTGCCGCTCTACGAGCGGATCGGCGGTCGCGGCGCCTTGGAGACGGTCGTCGACGATCTCTACCGACGCATCCTCGCCGATGAGCGGTTGTCGCCGTTCTTCGCCGGCACCAACCTCACTCGAACGAAGGGTCGGCAGGTCGAATTCTTCGCCGCACTACTCGGCGGACCGGTGCCCTACGTCGGCGTTTCCATGCGAGCCGTGCATCGTGGTCGCGGCATCACCGTGGACCATTTCAACCTGGTCGCAGGCCATCTCACCGATGCGCTCAGCGCAGCCGGGCTCGATCGCGATCTCACGGACCACGTGATCGGCGCGGTCGCACCGTTGGCGGGTGACATCGCCACGTCTCGGGAGTCACCCACCTCGCCGTGACCAGACCGGACGCACGGAATAAGCCGCGACCCGGATCTCATTGTGGATCGGCGCTCTCGAGCTTGCGACGAAGCAGTTTGCCGGTGGCATTGCGTGGCAACTCGTCTACGAACACCACATCCCGAGGGACTTTGTGT
>NZ_JBHWZY010000571.1:0-4557 GCF_042727815.1 Nocardia sp. NPDC060220 | reverse complement strand
CCAGCGCGAAGTCCCAGGGCCGTTCGTCGCGATCGAGTACCCGGAAAGCCAGCCCGAGTACGTCGGGCACGCCGCCGGGGCTACCGATGCCTTTCGACTGCCGGGCGATGACCGCTCGGTCGCCGGGTCCGAACCAGGGCTCGTAGGCGCTGGTGGCACGGAATCGGCCCGCGAGGCGGACGCCGCGCGGGTGGAACACCCGTGCATGCCGCAACCGGGCCCCGGTCTGAAAGGTGGTGCGGACAACGGTGTTCGGCAGTTCGGCGACACGGTGGATATCGATCATCGGCGCTGGTCTCCTGTCACGGTGGTGGTCGTCGCCCGGGGCGCCGACAGGCAGCCGCAGGCGATGATGCTCAGTCAGCCGTCCGCGTTGACGGCGTGGTTCATAGGGTGCGCCTACCCCCGGCGACGGAGCCCAATCGCTGTTCGGCGATCGGAAGTCGCCGATCCGCAGAGAAGAGTGTCGTTACCGCCGCGCTTGTTTCGAGCTCCAGCCTCGCCGAACGTCAGCGATAGCTCAGGTATCGCCGGCCGTTATTCCCCGCACGAGGCAGAACGTATGACCTGTGGGATCGCGGAATACTCGGAAGCGGTCCTCGCCGACAGCATCGGTCACGCGGGTTGCGCCGGGCGTCAGCTGGATGGTTGCTGTCGAGCACCTCTGAACGAAGGTTTCCGATCATGCCCTCCGAGTTACCGCCATACGACGGACTGAACTACTGCCGGTGGTAGCGCGCCGACAGTCACAATCGTGGCACCGGCGGAAACGAAATTCATCGCGGTGAAATCGAAACTGCTGTCCTGCTCGACTTCTTAACATCGGCGATCCAGTCTGCTTGAATAGATATATGTGCAGATGGATGGCGTACGCGGGGGAGCCGATTCTCGCGGAAGAATTATTGTTCACGCCGCGGCACTCGTTGATCGACCAGAGTTTGCATTCCCGACTCGGAGCCACGACGACCAATGGTGACGGTTTCGGCATCGGCTGGTATGGGGAGGGTGCAGAACCCGCGGTGTTCAAGAGTGTCGAACCGGCGTGGAACGACCGAAATCTGCGTGAGGTCTCCGGTCAGATCCGCACGCCGTTGTTGTTCGCCCATATCCGCGCGTCGACCGGGACGCCGGTACAGCGCAGTAACTGCCATCCGTTCCGGCACGGTCGGTGGCTGTGGATGCACAACGGAGCACTGCGTGGCTTTCGCGAGGTCCGGCGCGACCTGGTCACCGCGATCGACCCGGCATTGTTTCCCGACCTCGAAGGATCGACGGATTCGGAAACCCTGTTCTATCTGGCGTTGACCTTCGGTCTCACCGAAGATCCACTCGGCGCGGTCGCCCGCGCGGTCGGATTCGTCGAAGACGTAGGCCGCGCGCACCAGGTGGAGAATCCGGTCCAGATGACGGTAGCGACGACCGATGGACAGTCGCTGTGGGTCTTCCGCTACTCCAGTGAACGTCAGTCGAGATCGCTGTTCTTCTCGACGAGGATCGCTCAGCTGCGCGCGCTGCACCCCGAGGTGGAAGTGCTGCACCGCCTCGGCGACCACACCCGTTTCGTGGTTTCCGAACCGTTGCGCGACCTTCCCGGCGCGTGGAACGAAGTTCCCGAATCGTGTGCCGGAGTCGTGCGGGCCGGGGCGGATGAACTCCTGGGGTTCGAGCCCGTGTCACCGGTCTGAGTCGGCGGGATCGAGATCTGTGAAACCTCGCTAGATCGTAGCCATCGCCTCGGCGCTGTGCGGGTCCTCGCCGGTGACCTCGATCGGGTAGGCGCCGACACTGTGCGCAGCGGCCTTCTCGACTAGCAGCGGAACGAAATCGCGGACACGGGCGTCGGCGAAACGCTCATGAATACGGCGAACCAGGAGCTCTATCCCCGCCGGTGGTTCCGCCGGAAAACGGGCGATCAAGCGTTCGATCACCTGATCGATCTGCACAGCTTCATTGTCGTCGCGCATCATCCACCCGCCTGCTCGCTCATAACTCACCGGTCGTGTCATCTGCTCCGCTGGGAATTGCCGATGTCGCACCCTTCGACGGTCAGTCGTGCGAGCACAGCGAAGACGTTTGCCGGGCCGCCTGCCCGTAGTGCACTGCGTTGCCGGACGGCGCCGTTACCGCTGGTGAGCACTGCCGCCAGCGCGTCGCGGGTGAATTCGTAGTCACCGGATTCCTCCAGGGCGGAACGGACATGGCAGAGCAATTGGGCCAGGGCGTGGCGGGTATCCCGCCGACCCGCGATGGTCGTGGGGAATCGAGTGCTGGAGAGCCCGTTGCGGGCGGCGTAGCGGCATGCTGAGCGCAGGTGCGTCCGGGTGATCGGATCGGCGAGGTGCCCACGGCCGATGGCGGCGACCGAGGTGATGACCAGGGCCCGCACCAGACTCGCCAACAGTGTCGTTTCCACGACGGTCGCGGGCACGTCGCTGATCCGGATCTCGATCGTCGGCAGGTGAGCCGACAATCGCACATCCCAATAGACCATCGCCGGGTCGAGAATCTGTCCGTCTTCGGCGAGTCCCGCGACGATGTCGTCGTAGTGCGCTGCCGAGCGGAAATATGGTGGTGGGCCCGAACTGGGCCACCGCGCCCACACCGTGTGGCGCCAACTGGCGTGCCCGGTATCGATGCCCTCGGCGATCGGGGAATTCGCTGTCAACGCCAACAGTGCGGGCAGCCAACGACGCAGGTGATTGCTGACCTGCACCGCGAGGTCGCGATCGGGGACACAGACATGGACATGGCAACCGCAGGTCACCTGGTCGGCCAGTGCCTTGAAGTGTTCGGCTATGCGCTGGTATCTCGGCGTGTCGGTGATGGAACCGGAGGGCGGCCCCCAGATCGGTACCCCCACCGCCAGCGGAAGCGAGCCCGAGCGAGCCGCGGCGTCAACGATGGTGACTCTGGCTCGTCGAACCTCGCGGTGCACCGCCTCGATGCTCGCGCAGACGGGGGTGCAGGTTTCGATCTGGCACTGCGAGAGTTCCAGCTGCAATGCGCTGTCGGTTCCGGCTGCCGCGACGGTGGTGTTGGTCAGGCAAGGGCGCCCGGTGGCGGGGTCGATCAGCACGAACTCTTCCTCGACGCCGACGGTGAACGCGCGCAGATCGTTGCGGTGTGACCGATCGCGTCGGTCGATCGACAGGGACGCCATCGTTCCTCCTGGTCGGCGTCGCGCCCACCGGTAGACGAGCTATCGGGGAGAGATCCGACGAGGACTCAGCGTTCGGGTCGCCAGGTGGAGACAGCCCAGATGATCACGACGCTCAGCGCGATGATCACGATGGACCATGCCGGGTAATACGGCAGGGACATGAAGTTCGCGACGATGACCAGTGCGGCGATTCCCATCGCGCCGTACCGGCCCCACGTCGATCCGATCGCGAGGCCGACGCCACAGATCAAAGCGAGGGCGCCCAGCACGACATGAATCCAGCCCCACGTCGTGGTGTCGAACTCGTAGACGTATTCGATTCCGGCGACATACAACTTGTCGTCCGCGATCGCGGAGATGCCCTGCAGAATGGAGACCGCCGCCAAAATGACAAGCATGAACGCGGCGGCGATGGATATCCCCTCGGCGACCGCCTCCCGCTGGAAGGGCTCTTCCTCCGGGACGTTGTATACCGGTGACGGGTTGCCGGTCATGATCGACTCCTCGGTGATACTGAGGACCGCCCACTCGACGCCGTTGAATGGAAGCAGGTCCTGTCGGAAACTTCTGCTTTTCGAATCGTCTGTCCGTGGACCACGCGTGGTGGCTATCATCGCGATAAGGGGGCTATTGGTGCGCGACTGTCCTGCTCGGTGTCGCGGTGCATCATCGAGGATCGCATGCCCAGCGAAATTGTCTGCGGGAGTGCAGTATCCGCATTCCGTGGGTTGCTCAGAGTTTACCGGAGTGGATTCCTCTTAACAAGATGCGGCTCGACGAGATGCGGCAATCGGCATTCACTCGCAATAATTGCGGTCGCGGGTCAGGCGCGGGGAGCAAGCACTTCGTCCGGTCGCTGTCGAACCACGCCAGCCGGGGCCGAACGGACGTCAGGCCGCACCCGCCGGCTTGGGTACCTTGACGATGAACAGGCTGATCAGCAGGGCCGCTGCCGTGAAGATCACGGCTGCGATCACCGCGCTGGCCATGCCGTGCGCGAGGATGTCCTTGGTTCCGGTGTTCTCCTGGGCCCGCTCGGCGCGGGACGACTGATAGATGGTGGTCAGAATGGCCACGCCCAATGAAAGTCCGAGCTGCTGGGTCGCTTGGAGCAGCCCGGACGCGGCGCCCATGTCGCGAGGCTCGAGTCCACCGAGCACGGTCATGTTCAACGTGACGAAGGCCAGGCTCAGACCGGCGCCGAGCAGGATGAAGGGGCCGAGAACGCCGGTGAAGTAGTTGGTCGACTCATGGGTGGTGGTCAGCCAGATCGCTTCCAGCATCATCAGGACCACCCCGGTGAGCAATACCTGTTTGCGGCCGAATCGGGCGATCAGTCTCGGCGCCGACTTCGCCATGGCGAACTGGACCGAAGCCAGGGGAAGGAAGGCTGTCTC
>NZ_JBHWZY010000570.1:0-4560 GCF_042727815.1 Nocardia sp. NPDC060220 | reverse complement strand
TCTTTTTTTTATACTCCACAGCGTCTCTACACCTGGGGCGGCTCGGCCTGGAGGTGCTTATATTATTGGTGGTGTGGCGCCTCGATGCAGGTCGAGCCGACACACCAGCGAGGCTACGAATCGACCTGGGAGCTCAGGTAGTTCAGGAGGATCAGGACGTCGTCGCCGTAGTCGACGTGAGCCTCGGAGGCGTAGAAGTTGGCCATGTCCACGCCTTGGCGGGCCAGCTGGACGAGCTCGTCGATGGTGGCGGGGTCGGCGATGCTGAGCAGGGTTCGGGTGGTCGCGCGGAGGTCTGCTCGGAGGCCGGCGGCGACAGGGCCGAGCACGGAACCCGTGAGGTCGGCGCCGGTGGCGGCCAAGGTCGCCAGGTCGGTGGCGGCGGCGAGGGGGTCGTTGCGATCGAGGGATTCGACCGCACGCCACAGGATTTCCTGAATTCGGCCCACCCGGTCGGCGATGCTCAGAAAATCGATGGGCACGAGGGCGTCGGCGATGACGCTGACGGCTGCGGTCCAACCAGCGGGGTCGACGGCGGCGGCAGCGCGGATGACCTGGGCGACCAGGACTCGGTCCACACCCGCGGCGGCCTCGACCAACGGGGACAGGGCAACGTTCAGGGCATTCGCCGTCCGGTGCGCACCGCGAATGTCACCCGCCGCGATGAATTCCGAGAGGTGGGTGAGGTTGTCGAGAATGGTAGGCAGGTTCGCCGCGGTGGCGGTCCAGCCGGCGCCCATGGTGACAGCCTGAGCGATCAGGCTGCGGGGATCGACCGTGGCGGGAATGACATTCGCGATCGGTTCGGGATCACCGCTCAGGACCCGGCCCAACACAGCGAGGAACGGGGAGGTGGTGGCATCGAGGGAGCAGTACAGGTCGCCGTCGGTGCACAGGGTGCGAACCCGGTCTGTCAACGCACCGAAATCCCGGCTTCGCGTTCCGGCTATGCCGAGGCCGGGCTGCGGATTGCCCAGGGAGAGTGTGGTCTTCGGATCGCGGTGTGGATCGGCCAGTAGTCCGACACCTACCACTCGATCGGCATCGATGGGGCCGTCGCCATTGCCGATCTCGGTGGCGAGATCGCCGATGCCGTCCGCACCCTGGCTGTAGCCGGCGAGGATGACCCGCGTCGAGCGGCACAGGCCGCGCATCATCTGGTGCAAGCGGGATTCCAGCGTGCCCAGGGACTCCGCGTAGCTCAGACCCAGGTCGAAAGCGCTGGCGGCATAGGGCACATAGCGCACGGTGATGTCCCGGCCGAACTGCCGTTGCAGGCCATCGCCGACGGGCTGGAGCATCCCGACGGGCACCCCGGGATCGGCGCCCGGCGTGGTCTCCCAGGTCCCCGGCGCGAAGATTGCCGTGTACGGGGTGCAGGGCTGCGTGCTGGGTGTCTCCGCCCGCGCGACGCCGACCGCCGCGGTCCCCACCGCGACGACGGCGGCAACCAGCATCGCCGCGGCGGATCTCGACAACCTGTCCATCGTCCAATTCCTCTGTTGCCGAAGGGAATTCGTGACGTACGACAGGTGCTGAGTTGCGCCGAACCGTCCGTCGGGGCCAATTCTCGCCACTCGTCGTCGGTTTCGCCGAGGTTTTCAGACACAGTTTCATTTCAGATTAGCTGCCGGGGCCGCGCGGTGTCGTGGTCGAGCCTTGGCTTGCGGCTTTCGCGTTGTGCGGTTTTCGGCATCATGCCCGGTCGTGGCGAGCGGGCTGCCAGGCGGTGACGGCCCAGATGACCACCACACTGATCGCGATGATCACGATGGACCACGCGGGATAGTAGGGCAGGGACAAGAAGTTCGCGATGATCACCAGTGCCGCGATGCCCACCGCCGCGTATCGCGCCCACGCGGTGCCCGACATCAGACCGATCGAGCAGACGATGGCGATCACGCCGAGGACGACATGAACCCAGCCCCAGGTGGTCGCGTCGAATTCGTAGACGTAGCTGAAGCCGGCGACATAGAACTCGTCCTCGGCGATCGCGGAGATGCCCTCGAGGATGGAGGCCGCCGCGGCGATGAACAGCATGATCGCCGCCAGCACGGAGATCCCCTCGGCAGCGGCTTGCCGCGCGAAAGGCTCTTCTTCGGGAACGGGACGATTTGCGGAAGGATTGCGCTCGGTCATGGCAAGCCCCTTGCTGCGGCGATATTCCGCCATCGCGGATCTCCGAGACTCCGACAGGTCGCAATGACAGGCAATCGCGTACTTCGGTAGGGACGGCGGATTGCGCGGCACGCCTCTGCGCAGCGCCGACTGAAGGGTGGTGCTCGCGATCGGAGTTCGATCGCCCACGATCCGTCTAGCTCGACACGCAGCGAGTTTACCGGAGACTCGCCGCTTGATGCGGCGATGTTTCAGGTTCGCAATCCGCGCTCGCGGCCTTCCGCGAACCCCCGGCTGACTGACGTGGTGGCCACTCGTAATAGCGGTGGGCCGCCGGATCGGTGGCGCATGCAGGCCCGAAGCGCGACGACACCCCGGCTCGACCGAGACCGCCTGCCGAACGGCTCGATTGCCGGATGATTGCCGTTGCTGGTGGGGCGGGGACAAGTCGCGTGCGCGCCGGTCGGAGTGAACTCCCGAGTCCGGAAGCAAGCGAATCATGCGCGGCCGTTCCCGAGCATTGGAGGAGTTCACGGTATGACCTGGCCCAATTCGATTGTCCGGGTGGTGATTCCGTGGGCAACAGCGTCGTCTTCGGCGCACCCGGGACTGGGCCGTGGACCGCCGCGGTGGTGAAGGCGGAAGGGGTCGTTGTCGACCGCTCCGCTCGCGAATTCAACCGGGGTCGTGTCGCCGCGTTCAGCGCGCATTCTCCCTCGGATACCGGATCGGGTGCCTCCCCGCGAGCACGGGGAGACACCCGAAAACAGCTCTGCACGGCGGTCGCCACCGCCCGCAGAGCAGATGCAGACACTTGGAGACCTCTGCGATGACCACAGTAGATGTACTCGTCATTCTCGCGCGCCCCTATGGCGTCCGCCGATGACCGGGCCCACGATCACCCACGAAGTAGTTGTCGTCGGGGCGGGCTTCGGTGGGCTCACCATGGCCGCGCAGCTGAGACAGGCCGGGGTGCGCGACTTCCTGATCCTCGAAGAAGGACCGGAGGTCGGCGGGGTGTGGCGGGAGAACACCTATCCGGGCTGTTCCTGCGATGTGCCCGCGCACCTGTACTGCTTCGCCTTCGACCCCTATCGAGACGTTCGCGTGCGTTATCCGGATCAGCAGGCGATCTTGACCTACATGCGGGAGGTCACCGACCGCAACGGTCTGCGTGCGCATCTGCGCTGCGATACCGCCGTGATGGCCGCCGACTACAGCGACACCGACCGCACCTGGACACTGACCACGACCACCGGGGAGCGGATCCGCACCGATGCGGTCGTGTGGGCGCTCGGCCAACTGCATCGACCCGCGATTCCTCGGTTGCGGGGAGCGCGGACCTTCGGCGGCCGTGCGTTCCACTCCGCACGGTGGGATCACACCGCGGACCTGAGCGGGCAGATCGCCGTCGTCGGTACCGGTTCCTCGGCGGCGCAGATGATTCCTGAGCTGGCCCGCGTCGCGGCCGGTGTCACCGTGTATCAGCGTTCCCCGTCCTGGGTGCTGCCCAAGCCCGCCGCGTCGTTCGGTCCGCTGTCGCGGTGGGCGCTGACGCGTGTGCCCGGTCTGCACGATCTGTATCGGGCCGGGATCTACCACGCGGCTGATCTGGTTCTCGCGCCGATCATGCGCGCGGGGTGGTCGGCGGGACCGGCCGAACTCGTTGCGCGCGCCCACCTTCGGTGGCAGGTGCGCGATCGTGAACTGCGCGCGAAGCTCACACCGAACTACCGGATCGGGGAGAAACGGATCCTGCTCGACAGCGGATACTATCCGGCGCTGACCCGGCCACACGTCGAACTGGTCACCGACCGCATCGACCGGCTCGGCCCGGACGGGATCCGCACTGTCGACGGCACCGAGCGCCGCGCCGACGTCATTGTGTGGGCCACCGGGTTCCGTGCGCCGGAGTTCCTCGCCGGTGTGCGGATCCGTGGCCGTGGTGGAGTGGATCTGCACGACCGGTGGCGGCGCCGAGGTCGACCGGCCGCCTTCTACGGACTCGCGGTGCCCGGCTTTCCGAATCTCTACATGATCGCGGGGCCGCACTCGTTCACTCCGTCGAACAGCAACCCCGCGGTCAAACAACACCAGGCCCGGTACATCACGCGCTGTCTGGCCCTCAGCGCGGACTGGGGTGCGCCGGTGGAGGTGACCGAGCGGGCGATGGCGCGCTACCTCGACCGTCTGGATCATGCTCTCGCCCGGACCATCTGGTGCGACGGTGCGGCGACGGCATGGTGGAAACGCGCGGACGGCACGGTCACCAATGCCTGGCCTGGAACCGTCAGCGAGTTCGAACACGAGATCGTCGGCAGCGATCCAGCCGAGTCGTTCGCGAAGGTGGCCGCGATCACCGGAGCACGCGACGCCGATCGAGAGGTCGCGGAGCAGATCACCTGACCGCGCTGCGGCGGGCCTCGGCACTACCGGCCGAGG
>NZ_JBHWZY010000569.1:0-4565 GCF_042727815.1 Nocardia sp. NPDC060220 | reverse complement strand
GCATGCCGGGGCCGGGGGCCTTCTCGTGGCCGGTTTCCCAGGTGCCGGGAATGGCGACGACATAAAGACTCGGGCAGGCGGGCGCCGCGCTCGCGCTCGTGCTGCCGACAACAATTCCGGACATCATCGCCGCGGACGCTCCCAGAGCCGCGACAACCTTCTTCAACTGCATACCGCTCCAGTTCACCCTTGCTCGTCGATGTGAGAGCAACCCCGATTACTGACGTTGTGGCCCCAGACCTCGCCGCGAATCACAATAGGCGTACGAGCCATCCCATGCCACACAACCTCTCGATCTTGTGATGGGTCGCACCGACTGATCGCGCAGGGTTCACCCCGCCGATGACGGAATGTCGGCGGCACGTCACCGCCGACACGCCCCCCGTTCGCGAAACTCACACCTCCAGGTCTTCTTCGATGCCCTTGAGCTTGTGCCGCGCCAGCGCCAGATTGGCCCGGCCGCGATCGAGGGCGAGGTAGAGGAACAGCCCTTTGGACTTGCGCCCCGTCATCGGGCGGATCAGGTGGTATTGCGTGCCCAGGGTGATGAGGATGTCCTCGATCTCCTCGTTGAGGCCGAGCTGCTCGATGGTGCGCATCTTCGCCCGCACCACCTCGGTGTTGCCCGCCGCGGCGACCTGCAGGTCGAGCGACTTGGTGCTGCTGAGCATTCCGAGGGCCATGCCACTGCTGTAGTCGACGATCGCGGCGCCGATCGCGCCCTCGATCACCATCATGTCCTTCAGAGCCAGATCCATATTCGACATCGTGTGCCTTTCAATCGTTGTGCGCCGCCGCCAGATGGCCGGCGATCGCGCGAGCTACCGGTCGCGACTCCAGATGGAGTCGACCGACATTCACTTCGGGTCCGGCGAGCACGGTCAGCGAGGTGCGCCCGGCGGCGTAGATCACCACCTGCCCCTCGGTGCCGTGCACGACGACCTCGCTGAACCCGCCGCCGTGCGCCGTGTTCGCCAGCCGGTACGACAGCGACAACTGCGCGGCTGACAGCGCGGCCAGGCCCGCGGGTTCGAGATGGGCGGGGAGGTCGTGTTCGATGAGCAGCCCGTCGCTGGAGGCCACCAGCGACCCGGTGAGCTGAGGTAGCCGTTCGCGCAACGACTGCAGTTCGGCCTGCACAGCCGGGTAGTTCTGGGGCGCTGTGTGTTCAGGCGCCCTGGGTTCGGGTGTGGTCATCGCCACCTTGGTCAACCTTCCCCTCCAATCACCGAGCAGCTTCTTCCGCACGGTCACGCAAGCTCCTCCAACGCCGCCCTGAGCCGGATGAGTGTTTCGCGGTCGACCTGCTGCCAGCGTTCGGGTTCCGCTGCGCCGGCCGGTTTTCCGCGGTGTCGGGCGGTCGCGGTCGCTTCCTCGTCGATCGCGTGCCTGCCCTGTCGTGCACCCGTCTCCTGCTGGGGGCGGGTCGGTCCCGCGCTGCCCGGAATGCGTCGGGGCAGCGTGGGCACGGATGTTGTCGACCGAGTCGAGCTCCGGTGGTCGGCCGGGTCCGGTGCGAGGGCGAGGTGGCGCCCGCGCGGTGGTTGTTCGGTCGCGACGGGTTCCGGCGCTTCGATCAGGCCCGCTGTGGTCAGGTCGCGGACCGCGACGAGGCAGCCATAGGTGGTGCGGCCCAGATCGCGGGCGATGTCGGCGATGCTGCGGCGGGTGTCGGCGGCGGCGAGAACCTCTGCCTGACTTCCGGTGAGTACCACCTGGTTCCGCTTGATCCGGCGGGCCGGGACCACCGGAACCAGGGTGACGAGGTCGGCGGTCCACGGGCCGTACTCGTTGTCGGTGCGGCGTTCGCATTCGTGAACAAGCGCGCGGGGCGCGATGTGGCAGACCGGCGCCAGCCAGTGTTCGGTTGTCGGACGGAATTCCGGCTCACCCGCGGAGGCCAGCAAAAAATAGGCGGCGTCGAACACCGACAGCAGCGCCAGGGTTTCCAGTTGTGGCTGGTCCAGCAGCGGACCCGGGTCGCCCGCACCGGCGCGACGCCAATCCTCCGCCGTTGCTACGCCCGCTTCGACAACCAATCTGTCGAGTCCGATGGTCCGCCCGCAGCCGACCGAGGCGATAGTGCCGCGCACCAAGTGGAATTCGCCGTCGCCTGCGCGCAATACTCCGGTCGAGCCTTCTTCGCCGAGCCGATGCAATTCATCGGCGAGCGCGACACTCATCGATCCCCGCCCGTCAATTCTTGCAGTGCCGACCTGAGCTGATAGCGGGCCATCCCGAGATTGCCGGTGTCGCCGTCGAAGACGACATGCATGAACAACCTGCCGTCGAAATCGCCGTCGACCAGGTGGAGGAGGTGAAATCCCCTGGTCCGGCACACCACGATCTCGGTGAGGTCGTCGTCGGAGCTCCCCAGGGCCGGACACGCGAGCGCGGCCCGCATCACATCGGTGGTCCCCGCCGCGTCCTCGTGCTCGTCGACGCCTCGGCGCTCGCCGGCACCGGCGACGGCCAACCCGCTCGCCCCGTCCACCAGCGTCACACTGCGCGCCCCGGGAATATCCATGATGCGTTTCAGACACCCATCAAGAGAATTCACCGAGCCCCCGAACCGTCATCGACTATTGATCGAGACGAGACGTTATACCCCTCCGCTATTCCTCGCATCTTGAACGCCGGAAAATTGCTGCCGCACAATATGTTTGCTGATGGTTGCTGGAAAACCGCTCGGTATCAATACTTTTGAGTAACTTCGGCGGCCATTCGCTGCGAGCAGCTATAACCGGTGATCACTCGCCTGTTCCAGTCGCCAGCGATCATCGCGTAAACATCGATAATTGCGTCTTCGCAGACCTCGCCGAACCCGACGCACAGCGGTCCCCCACCGATGTGCTCGGAGTGTGCGATCAGCCGGCGGCGCGGCGGTACCAGGTTTCCGCTTCGCGGTGGGCGCCTTGGGATTCCAGCAGGGCGGCGAGGTTGGCCATGGCCCGCGGGTGGCCGAGATCGGCCGCGCGACGGAAGCAGCGGCGGGCCTCGGTGATGGCGCCGCGGTGGCGCAGCAGGATGCCGAGGTTGTTCACGGCGTCGATGTCGCCGTGGTCGGCGGCCTCGCCGAACCAGGCTTCGGCGTCGTCGAGGCGGTCCTGATCCTGGAGGAGTCGCGCGAGATTGAACATGGCGTCGACATGGCCCGCCATCGCGGCGTGGTGGTACCAGGTTTCGGCGTCCCGGCGGTCACCGCACTGGTAGAGCATGGTGGCCAGATTGAACATGGCGTTGGCATTGCCCGCGACAGCCGCACGGCGGTACCAGGACTCGGCCTCGTCGAGTTCACCGAACTGGTCGAGCAACACGGCCAGGTTGTTCATCGAGCGCGTGTGCCCCGCAGCTGCGGCGCGCCGGAACCAGTACTCGGCGGCTTCGAAATCGCTGTGGTCGTGGTAGAAGTGGGCGAGATTGTGCATGGCGGTACCGTCACCACGCTCTGCGGCGCGGCGAAGGTTCGCCAACGCTTCCGGCGGCAACGGCACAGCTCCCCCTCGGATCTCCCGTACACCTCGACACGGAAAGTCTATGTGCTGCAGGGAAGATCAGCCACGTCGTTCGCTCGCCTACCGAACCCCTTGCACCCCTTCCCCGTTCACCCCCCTACGCACATTCCCCGCAAACCCGCAGGTATCCGGCAAGGCGTCCGGATTCGGCGGGACACCTGCCGCGTGTGGGGGGAATGACAAAAAAAGACGCCCGCGGGCTCGAAAGCCTGCGGGCGCCTTGCTGGTTGCGCGGCTAGCGCTGGGCGACAGCCGTCGGGGGGATCGGCGCAGGCAGCGCGGTCTCGCCCTCGAGGAACTTGTCGACGGCCGACGCGGCGGCGCGGCCCTCGGCGATGGCCCAGACGATCAGCGACTGGCCACGGCCCATGTCACCGGCCACGAAGACGCCGGGGATGTTGGTAGCCCAGCTCTTGTCGCGCTGGACATTGCCGCGACCGTCGTAGCCGACACCGAGATCGGTGAGCAGGCCCGGCTTCTGGGGACCGACGAAGCCCATGGCCAGCAGGACCAGGTCGGCTTCGAGGGTGAAGTCGGTGCCCTCGACCTTTTCGAAACGGCCGTTGACCATCTTGACCTCGTGCGCATCGAGACCGGTGACCTTGCCGTCCGCGCCGACGAAACGCTCGGTGTTCACCGAGAACAGACGCTCGCCGCCCTCTTCGTGCGCCGAGGCGACCCGGTACATCAGCGGGTAGGTCGGCCACGGGGTCGAGCCCGCGCGCTCCTCGGGAGGACGCGGCATGATCTCGAACTGGTGCACCGACTCGGCGCCGTGACGGTGCGAGGTGCCCAGGCAGTCGGCGCCGGTGTCGCCACCGCCGATGATGATGACCTTCTTGCCCTTGGCGTGGATCGGCGGCAGGCCGTCGGAGTCGGCGATGTCGTCACCGAGCTGCACCCGGTTGGACAGCGGCAGGAACTCCATCGCCTGGTGGATGCCGTCGAGCTCGCGGCCCGGGATCGGCAGATCGCGGGCGATGGTGGCGCCACCGGCCAGCACGATCGCGTCGAAACGCTCACGCAGCTGCTCGGCGGTGATGTCGACAC
>NZ_JBHWZY010000568.1:0-4571 GCF_042727815.1 Nocardia sp. NPDC060220 | reverse complement strand
GTAGGTTCGGTCGTCGCAGCCGGAGCGGTACCCCTGGTCATGGCCCTGATCGGCACGGGCACCGCGAATGCCGATCCCGCGCAGGCGGCGGTGACCCAGCCCGAGCATCAGGCCGGACCGGAGTTCGACGCGGTGGCGCCCAACGCCACCCCGTACGTGGGGCAGCCGATGCCCGCGAACACCCGCAGTTCGCTGCAGTGGTCGCGGACGGGGCCGGAAATGGATTACCTGTCCCCGGTGGGACCGCTGCACGCACCGACCGCGGTCGCGCCGGTGCCGCCGATCCTGCCGCCGCCGGGCCAGTTCCGCTTCGGTGACCAGCAGGTTCCGGTGCCGGACTTCGTGCCGGTGGACACCTCGATCCAGATCAACGACGCCGCAGCCAACACCGAGGCGAACCTGGCGACGTTCCTCGACTCGGTCGGGCTCGAGCGCAGCCGCTCGGACCGGATCGCGTCCGAGACCCTCGGTTCGGCGGCCAGGGGTGCGGCGGTCGGTTCCACCGTGGCGATCCCGTTCGCGATGATGGCGAGCACGGGTGGCGCGTTGGCGGGGCTCGTCGCCGGAATCCCGTTCGTGCCGATCGGTTTGGTCGCGGGTCCGATCCTGGGCGGCATGGCCGCGTACATGGCCGTGTCGATCCCCGTCACGGTCGTCGGCGCCGGTATCGGTGCGGCGGTGGGTGCGGCGAGCGGTTTCCTCGCGCCGCCGCGGGGGATGGCCCCCGAGGCCGCCGACAGCGACGCCGAGCTCGTCAACGCTTGATCGAATTCCCAGCGGTGGGAGTCGGGCTCTTGCTGCCCGGCTCCCACCGCCTTTTCGTGAGCTATCCGGGCGCGAACGCGAGCGCGCGCAGGCGGCTGCTCGTGCGGGTGGCGAGCGAGCCGCCCGCGGCCAGCGGGAGCCGAACCTCGTCCACGCTGCCCGACCAGGCAGGACGACGGTCCGGGTAGACCAATTCGCTGTCGAGCGCACGGGCCCCGCTCAGCCGATCGTCGGTCGACGAACCCGCGCCGAGCTCGAGCCGGTGCCGAAGCAACGGCACCTCGCCCAGGTCGGCCAGCAGATCACCGCGCCACCCACCGCCGTCCTCGCCGCTGCGGCCCACCTGCACCCGTTCCCGCAGCCGCAGCCGCGCGTCGGGCGCCACCTGGACCGTGGTCACCACATGATGGTGTGCGCCACCGGCCACGATGGTGGGTTCCGGATCGAAATCCAGTTCGGCGCCTTCGCCGATGTCGAAACGCCAGTGCGCGTGCGACACCATGGTGCCCGTGCCCGGTAGGGCGATCGTCGCCGCCACCGAACGAACCACCAGCCGCGCGCCGGCGCCCACGACGATGGTGATGTCGAGTTCGTCCCCGCCGAGCGGGGTCGCCGCGGTACCGATCAGGTGCACGGTGTCGATACCGGTGTGCCGCCCGGCCAGGCCGCCGATCGCGTCGATGCGGGGCAATCTGCCCGGTGCGGCGACGATGCTCAGTTCAGTGCGCAACGCCGGTGGCCGCGTCCTGCTCGGCGGCGACCCGCAGCTGCTCGCGCACCCAGGCCAGGACCGGGGTGGCGGCCGGGTCGTCGGTGAGCGAGACCAGGGCGGTGGGGCGGCCGTCGCGGACCTTGGCGGCGTCGCGCTCCATCACACCGAGGTCGGCGCCGACCAGCGGGGCGAGGTCGGTCTTGTTCACCACGAGCAGGTCGGAGAAGGTGACGCCGGGGCCGCCCTTGCGCGGCACCTTGTCGCCGCCTGCCACGTCGACGACGAAGATCTGCACGTCGATCAGACCGGACGAGAAGGTGGCCGTGAGATTGTCGCCGCCGGATTCCACCAGGATCAGGTCCAGCGGCGGATTGGCCGCGACGAGATCGTCGATGGCGTCGAGGTTGGCGGTGATGTCGTCGCGGATGGCGGTGTGCGGGCAGCCACCGGTCTGCACGGCGGTGATCCGCTCGTCGGGCAGAACGGCGTGGCGGCGCAGGAAGTCCGCGTCCTCGGTGGTGTAGATGTCGTTGGTCAGCACGGCGAGGGACAGCTCGTCGCGCAGCTGCCTGCACAGGGCCGCCACCAGCGCGGTCTTGCCGGAGCCGACGGGTCCACCGATGCCGATGCGCAGCGCTTCACCGGCCGTGCGGTTGCGCTTGGGCCGGTCGTGGCTGTGATCGTGCGGTTCGCCATCGATCAGATGGGGAGGCATGGGGGCTCCATTCTTCTCGGAATCACGGGGGTCAGGACGCGAACAACGGCATGTCGCGATGGAGGTGACGTTCGGCGAGCGCGTCCTGCAGCGGATCGGACAGGGCGGCGAGGCCGACGGCGGCCTCGGCGGCGATCCGGTCGCACAGCGGCGCCAGGCGCACGGTGCTCGCGGCGATGGCCGCGGGATCGAGGGCGAGCAGTCGTTGCGCGGCGGTGGCGGCGCCGGTGAGCGTCGTGTAGACGACCACGCCCGCCAGCTGTTCGGTGCTCGCTCCGCTCGCGGCGCCGACCATGCCGAACACCGTCGACAGGTGCGGGCGCGGGCCTACCGCGGCCCAATCATGGTGCGGCCACAGCTGTTTGGCCAGGCGGAGCAGCCCACGGCCTTGCGCGCGCGACGCCGTTCGCGCGGCGGGTGACGGCGTACGAGCGTCGGCTTCGAGCTCGGCGCGTTCGGGCGTGAGCACCCCGCCGCACACCGCGGCGGCCAGCGATGCCGTGACCAGTCCCGAGGTGGAGATCCGGCGCCGCAGATACAGCTCCACGCTCGCGTTGTCGCGCAGCAACCCCGACGACACCGCTTCCTCGACGCCGCCGGAGTGCACGTGTCCACCGATGGGCAGGCGCGAATCGGCCAGGGCGAGCAAGGTCGCCAGTCCTGTCGCACCCTCGTTTCGCATCCGCCGATCCTATGCAACGAACCTGGACGTCTGCCCGGTGAGGGCGATCAGCACTGCACACCGTGGCGGTCATCACCCCGGCCGGTGGTCGTGCTCGCCGATCACCGCGGGTGCTTCAGCGCGCCTCGGTGGCCGCCGAGCCGGTGCGGGCAGAGCGCCAGGCCAGTACCGCCATCGCGATCAGCAGCAGTGCGCCGCCCGCGGTCGCGACGTGCATGCCGCTGACGAAGGATTCGCGGGCCGCGTGGATCAGCCCGTCGTCGCCGGCGGACTCCAGGAGGGTGTCGCCCAGGGTCTCGCCGAAGTCGCCGCCGGAACGGAACACCAGCGCGGCCACCGAGCCGAGCAGGGCGAGACCGAGCGCGTTGCCGAGTTCGAAACTCGTTTCGGAGATCCCGACCGCCGAACCCGCCCGCTCGGCCGGCACCGCCGACACCGCGACATCCGACACCAGGGTGAACGAGAAGCCGTACCCGATACCGGCGATCACCGAGCCCGCGATGTACCAGCCGAGGCCGCCGTCGACACCGACGCCGAGCAACATCAGGTTGCCGATCGCCGACAGCAGCAGCGCGAGCGTGAACGTGGCCCGCACGCCGAGCCGCAGCCCCAGGCGCGCGCCGCTCATCGAGCACACGAACACCGCGATCGCCATCGGAATGCCGAGCAGCGCGGCGGCCAGCGGGTCACGCCCGGTGACCGACTGCAGGTAGATGCTGGTCAGGTAGCTCAGCGCGGCGAGCGACATCATGCCCGCCATGCTGGCCCCGATCGCCACCCGGAACAGCGGCCGCGTGAACAACGACAGGTCGAGCAGCGGTTCCGCGAGATGACGCTGCCTGCGCACGAACAGCACGAGCAGCCCGACGCCGATCATCGCGATCACCAGCGACACCGCGTCCAGGCCTTCGGCGGCGATGTGTTTGATGCCGTAGATCAACGGCAGGATGCCGCCGATCGACAGCGCGACGCTGGGCAGATCGATCGGCCCCAGGGCCGCGGAGCGATGTTCGGGCAGCAGGATCGGCCCGAAGATCAGCAGGATCGCCAGGACCGGGATGTTGATCAGGAATACCGAGCCCCACCAGAAGTGGTGCAGCAGGACACCGCCGATGATCGGCCCGACCGCCGAACCACCGGCGAAGAACGCGGTCCAGATCCCGATCGCGGTGGCCCGTTGCCGGGTGTCGGGGAACAGGGTGGAGATCAGCGCCAGGCTCGACGGCAACAGCGTCGCCCCACCGATGCCCATGAGTACGCGGGCCGCGATGAGGATCGGCGCGGTGGGGGCGAACGCGGCGAGCACCGACGCGACGCCGAAGATGGCGGCGCCGGCGAGCAGGATGTTGCGTCGGCCGATCCGGTCGCCGAGGTTGCCCATGGTGATGAGCAGACCGGCGAGCATGAACCCGTAGATGTCGAGGATCCAGAGTTGTTGCGATGCGGTGGGATCCAGGTCGGCCGTGAGGGTCGGCATGGCAAGGAAGAGCACCGAGATGTCCATCGACACCAGCAGCACCGGCAGCAGCAGCACGCCCAATCCGAGCCATGCGCGGCGTCCACCGGCGACTGCGATGGGCACCGCCGGTTCCAGCTTCGTCATTCCGACATCCTTCCGAGGTTGTGCGTACGCCGTACGCGCGAGCTGGGTACAGTGTACGCATGAAGGTTGTATTACGAAAACGAGTCATGGGATG
>NZ_JBHWZY010000567.1:0-4578 GCF_042727815.1 Nocardia sp. NPDC060220 | reverse complement strand
GCATGTGCTCGCGGCGGCGCTGCAAGGCAACGCGGACGTGCTGTTGACGTTCAATCTCAAGGATTTCGAAGTCAGACCCATCGGCGAGGGTTTCCCGGAACTGCTACATCCGGACGCGTTTCTGCTCGATGTTCTGGATCTGGCACCCGGCGTCGTAATCCGGCTGCTCGACAGGCAGGTTGCTGAGCACAAACGCCCACCGAAACACCTTCAGGGCTTGCTCGATGTGCTCGATCGTTCCGGCTTGCCGGGCTTCGCTGCTGAGGTTCGTCGCCACCTTGACTGATACTCGAACCGTTCGATGAGGTCGGGCTGTGCCTGGGGTCAGGTTCTGGTGATCGGGGGGAGGACGTAGGTCTGGTCGAGGACCGGCGGCTGGGGCTCGTACATGCGCAGGCAGGGGCGGAAGTCGCCTTCCGGGGCGGGGAGCCAGTTGGCGCGGGCCTTGGGGTCGGTGGGCTCGGCGTGGCTGATGGTGATCGTGAGGGCGCCGTTGTCGTCGTAGACGAGGCCGGGGGTGCGGTCGCCGATCGAGTAGCGGTCGATCGGGTTGGCGCAGAGGTAGAAGTCCGGGGTCGAGTACATGGTGACCGACCAGAACGCGCTCACCGGTGGGGTGGGGTCCAGGCGCAGGGTGAAGGTGTTCGCGCCGGTCAACTGCCCGCCGGTGCTGTCGGTGTAGATCATCGCGTAGGCGGCCTCGTAGGCGTGGTTGCCCCAGAGTCCGGCCTTGGCGGCTACGGCGCGCGCGATGATGCGCTGTTCGGGGTCGGTGATCTTGAAGTTCTCGTCGTCGAGCGTGCCGACCTCGAAGAAGTCGATGTTGTAGTCGAAGAGGTGCAGTGTCGACTGCCAGCCGTTCTCCCCGGCGCCTGCCCCGCCCTTCGTCGCGTTGCTCAGTTCTTCCTGGCCCTCACCCAATCCGGCGCGCAGCGCGGATGCTCGATCAGGGTCGAGGGACGGGTAGGGCGAGTCGCCCGCTGTCGTCAGGCCGATCGGCGCGAACGATTCCTGGAGCGCGAGATCGCGCTTCGCGGGAGGGAAGGCCTGCGACCAGACACGGACCTTCTCGAGGAACATCAGGTCCGGGGCGACCGTCGGATCCGGTGACGGAAGTCCCGTCGGCTGTGCGCCGCGGTCGGCGGGTGTCAAGGTCAGCGCGTCCTGCAGGGCGTGCACGGCGGGGAGGTCGTCCGCGCCGGCGCAGGCCCATCGACCGGCGATCACGCCGACAACGGTGGGGAAATGGATGACCGTCGTGTCGTCAGGGGCGGTACCGGTCCATCCCGGCGGTACGAGGAGGTAGTCACCCGCGCGGTTTCCGGTGGCCCGGGTGCCGACGTAGGCGAAGTTGTCGGTCCAGGCGTCGATGAACTGCATGACGTAGTACCGATCGCCGGCATCAGGCACGTGGAAGGTTATCGGACCGACTGAAAGGTCGATCAGGGCGATCGAATACACGGTGTCGTTGTTGACCGAGACGAAGGTCGCCGAGGCGTCGGCGAGGGTGCGGGCATGGGAGAAGTCGTTGAACGGCGTCGCGGGGATGCCGCCGATGCCCTCGCGGAGCAATCGCTCGATCGAATCGAGGTTGAAGACCAGGGGGAATCCGTACAGGTAGGCCTGTGCGGTCAATGCGGGGACGTTCTGATCCGGCATGTGCGCTCCTCGTCCTGGCGTCCACGTCGCGCGACCGTCGTCGGACCGCGCGACACCAGCATCCGCTGATGCGCGACCGGCGCACATCGCCCGGACCGGGTGAGATCGTCGCGTGCCGGTTCGGTGGTGGAGCGCGTCAGGCGCGGATCATGGCGCGGGCACCCGCCGTGAGCTCGGCCGCGGAGGGGGCGTTGTCCGGGTCGATCAGCCATTGCAGGAGCAGGCCGCCGATCATCGTCTGCAGGATCGCGCCGACATTGCTGTCGCCGTCGCCGAAGGCATCGGTCAGGCCGCGGCGGGCTCGTCCCTGCGCGTCGGCGAGTTCGGCGCGCAGTTCGGGGGAGTGCAGTGCCTGGTTCAGGCTTTCGGCGTTGGCGTGCCACAGTGGCGCGTTCTCGACGAACGAGGTGATCAGGCTGTGCCAGAACGCTTCGAGGCGGGCGGTGGGATCGGTCGGGTCGTCGGCGGGTAGCGCGTCGAGGATCTGCGTCACCGCGGTCGCGCTGGATTCCAGCATCGCCTGTTGGAGCAGCTTGTCGCGGGTGCCGAAGTGGTAGTTGATGGCCGCGAGGTTGGTGCCGGAGGCGGCGACGATGTCGCGCACGGTGGTGCGGGCATAGCCGCGTTCGGCCAGGCATTGCTTGGCGGCTTCCAGAAGATCTTCGCGCGTTCCCACTCGCGCACGATAGCAAGTCGCGCATACATCTGTTTGTGACATCAGTTTCAAACAAACGTCAGTGACAAGTGTATGAAACAGATGTATGTTCTCGACCATGACCTCTCGGCGACGTATCTCCCCGTTCGAATCCAGCTACTTCGGCATCGGCACGACCATCGGCAGCGTCCCGACCGGCGGGATGCCGCTGTTCCTCGGCACCACCGTGCACGGCGAGCTGGACCCCGCGATCCTGCGCACGGTGCTCGATGAGCTCGCCGCGGCGCATCCGCTGCTGCGCAGCCGGGTGGTGACCGAGGACGGTGTGGGCTATTTTGTCCGCGACGACGCGTTCCGGCCTCGGCTGGACCTTGTCGAAGGTGGGGAGGCCGAATATCTGGCGCTGGTCAACGGCCCGCGGGACTGGAGCGACGGGCTGTTCCGCGCATACCTGCTGCGTGCGGGCCTGCGTCAGCAGATCGTGTTGGTCATCCATCACGGAATCTCCGATGGCAGATCAGGATTCGCGCTGCTCGGACAGCTGTGGCGGCACTACACGGCGCACGTAGCGGATAACGCTGTGCCGGAAGTTGATTCGGATCAGTCGATGCCCGAGGCCATGGATACCCGCTTGGCCGAGGTGGTTTCGGTCGCGGCGGCTGAAGCGTGGTTGGCCGAGGTCAGGGCGGGCGCGGCGATGATGAACCCCGAGGACGCGCCTCGAACACTGCCCCGCGACGGCACCGACACCGACCGGCTCGGCCGATTCGCGATGCAGCGCATCGAACTGACCGCCGAGGAGACCGCCGAACTGGTGGCAGCGGCGCGCTCCCACGGTCTTTCGGTGAACAGCGTGCTCACCGGTGCGGTGCTGGCGGCCGTCAGAACCCGGTTCCCCGAATCGGGCAGCGTGCCGCTGTTCTGTGGCTACGCGGCCGACGTCCGCGCGGAATTCGACCCGCCGGTGCCCGTCGACACGATCGTCAACTACGCCTCGGGCGGGGGCACGCTGGTCCTGGCGACCGGCGAGACCACTCAGCTCGAACTCGCTCGTTCGGTCGACACCGGCCTGCGCGCCGGCCTGGACCGTCGCGAACCCGCGATCTTCCCCCTCGCCACCCAGCTCGTGAACGACGACGTCACCGCCGCCCTCCTCACCGCGCCGCCGACCTTCGCACTCTCCAACATCGGCCGCGTCCGACCCCATGCGATTCCCGACCACATCGCATTCGTCCGCGACGACATCTACGCCATGGGTCCCGCCATGCCCCCGAAACTCACCGCCTTCACCATCGCGGGCCGCCTCACCCTCCAACTCGAATACGACACCACCCTCTACAGCCGCCCCCAGATGGAAAAGCTGCGCCTCACCCTCATCGAACTGCTGCACACGCTCGAGTGACGTCGTTCTCAGCGGCCACGGGTCAGTTGGGTGTTCCGTAGGCCAGGACTACGTCGACGATTCGGGTGGTGCCGTGGGGGGAGGTCACCTCGAGCCGGATGGAGTCAGCGGGCTTGCGGGTGTTGATGGCCGCGCTCAGTGCCTTGGCGGTGGTGATCGAGGTGCCGTCGACCGCGGTGATCACGTCGCCGATGTTGATCCCGGCTTCGCGAGCGGGTTGGCCGTAGAACGCCCAGCTCACCTGGGCACCTGCCGGTCTGGCATCGATCACCTGCACGCCGAGGGTGGCGGTCGGGCCGATGTGGACGGTGTCGGTGGGCGTGCCCGAACGGATCTGCGCCACGATCCGCAGGGCGGTGTCGATGGGGACCGCGTAGCCGTTGGCCGGTTTGCCCTTGGCTCGGGAATCCTCGCCCGACGCCGCCGTGATCACCCCGACCACCGCACCGGACGCGTCGGCCAGCGCGCCGCCGGACTGCCCCCCCATCACCGGTGCGGCGACCTCCACCATCCCGTTCAATGCCTTGCGAGTGAGGTCGGCGGAGTTCATGGCGACGATCGTGGCGTCCAGATCGGTGATCGGACCGGCGACCGCCGTCGGCTCGCCGCCGTCGCCACCCGCATCACCGATCGCCAGCACGTCCTGGCTGATCCGCAGATCAGCCGAGGTGCCGAGGCGCGCGGTCGGCAGGTCCGTGGCCCCGCCCAGCGACAGCAGCGCGATATCGGCGCCGGAGTCGTAGCCCAGGACGGTGGCCTCGTAGACGAGACCGTTGGCGATATCGGTGACGGTCAGCGCCTCGGCGCCTTTGATCACGTGATGGCTGGTGAGGATCTGCCCGTCGGGGGTGAGCACGATCCC
>NZ_JBHWZY010000566.1:0-4588 GCF_042727815.1 Nocardia sp. NPDC060220 | reverse complement strand
GAAGGAGCAAGCCCCGGTGCCTGACCGGCGGCCCCTCAGGGCCGCGGACACGCGCGCGCCAGCGCGCCAAAAACACAGCGTCAAACCGTTCTGGGACTACCGAACATCAGATCCAACCCGCCCGTCGGACCCGACGCACCACATCACAAACTGGCAGACTCGATGGCGACACTGTTCGACTAGCAGAGGTACCGATGCCGCAACGCCGTTGGATTTCCCGTTCCGTGCTGTTGATCGCGGGCGCGCTCACCGCCGCGACCCTGACCGCCTGCGGGGGTACGCCACCGGCCTCGACCGGCAGTGCGGGCACCACCTCGGCCGCGCCGACGACCACCACCCCGGCCGGGACGTTGACGATCAGCCCCTCCTCCGCCGCGCAACTGTGCGACATGATCCGGCCCGAACTGTCGAACTTCCGGGTACAGGGCCCGACGCTCGGGCGGATTTCGCTCAACGCCATGGTGCACGACTGGGGCTTCCGCAACGGCGGCATCAACGGGCACGTTCTCGCCGACAAGGCGATGATCGACCGGGTGACCACCGAGAGCTGCCCCGAGGTGCGGACCGAGGCGCTCACCGCTCTCGAATTGCCTTCCCTCGCCGCGGGATTGGCGTTCTGATGCGCGGTCTCTACCCCGAGATCGAACCGTTCGAGCAGGGCCTGATCGATGTCGGCGACGGCCAGTCGGTGTACTGGGAGGTCAGCGGTGATCCCGACGGCAAGCCCGTGGTGTTCGTGCACGGCGGACCCGGCGGCGGTACCGGGCCCCTGCAACGGCGCTTCTTCGACCCGGCCGTGTACAAGATCGTGCTGTTCGATCAGCGCGGATGCGGAAAGTCCATGCCGCACATCGCCGATGGGGCTCCCCTGGACACCAACACCACGCCGAATCTGATCGCCGACATGGAGTTGCTGCGCGACCATCTGGGGATCGAGCGCTGGCAGGTGTTCGGCGGTTCGTGGGGGTCGACCCTGGGCCTGGCCTATGCGCAGGCCCACCCCGAGCGGGTGACCGAACTGGTGTTGCGTGGCATCTTCTTGTTGCGGCGCAAAGAAATCGACTGGTACTACAACGGCGCCGCGGGCAACGTCTACCCCGCCGAGTGGGCGAGATTCCTGGCGCCGGTCCCCGTCGAGGAACGCGGGGACGACCTCGTGGAGGTGTATCACCGGCTGCTGCACTCCCCCGATCCGCAGGTCGCGCTCGATGCCGCGGTCGCCTGGTCGACATGGGAAGGCGCGACGAGTTCCCTGCTCCCGCAACCGGATCGGGTCGCCGAAACCGCCGAAGCACGCTTCGCTCTCGCGTTCGCCCGGATCGAAAACCACTATTTTCGCCACGGCGGATTCCTCGAGGAGGGACAGTTGCTGCGAGACATAGATCGGATCGCCGACATCCCCGGCGTGATCGTGCAGGGCCGCCACGACATCGTGTGCCCCGCGGTGAGCGCATGGGATCTGCACAACGCGTGGCCGTCCTCGACATTGCACATCGTCGAGGACGCCGGGCACACCGCGCACGAGCCCGGCATCACCGCCCAGCTGGTGGAGGCGACCGACACGTTCGGAAAGCGAGGCTGACACCATGGCGACCGAGGCCGGAGAAGCCGTCGTCGCGGCGCTACGCGAGGACATCGACCGGCTCTTCGACGCCGAACCCGATGTGCGCGCCGACGCCGACGATTCGGTCCACCAGATGCGGGTGGCCACGCGCAGGCTCCGCAGTGTCCTGCGTTCCTATCGCAGGCTGTTCGACGCCGAGGAAGCCGCCGGCACCGAAGCGGAACTGAAGTGGCTCGCCGACCTGCTCGGCGTGGCCCGCGACGCCGAAGTCCGCGCCGAACGGTTCACCGATCTGCTGACCGGTTACGACCGAGTCCCCGCCGAGGTCACCGATGCCCTGGTCGGGGCCTCCCGTGCGGCCTACACCGCTGCTCACGCGGAGGTACTGAGCGCGATGGACGGCAAGCGCTACCGCCGCTTGCGCACAGTCCTCAAAACCTGGCGCACCGATCCCCCGCTCGCCCCCGAACTCGCCCGCGACAACGCGACCGCTGTCTTCGGCAAGGTCTTGCGCCGCGACCGCAAACGCCTGCGCACACTCGTCTTCGCCGAGCCCACCGCCACCCCGGCGGACCGCGTAGAACTGCTCCACGACATCCGCAAGGGCGCCAAGCGTTTACGCTATTCCTGCGAAGCCGCCGCGACGGTCCTCGGCCCCGACGCCACCGACCTGGGCACCCGGGCCAAGCGCCTGCAATCCGTCCTCGGCGACCACCGCGACGCCGTCGAATCTCGCGAAGCGATCCTGGTGGTAGGGGCAGGTACCCACGCGCCAGCGGCAACCATCTACGAACTCCTCGCCGACACCGAGGAAGCAGCCGCGGGCCGAGCCATCGCCCACTACCCGGCGGCCGCCGCATTCATCTCCGCGGCGAACTGACAGTCGTCACTATCGACGTGGCCCGTCGTATTCGAAGCCGATAGTCCGAGTTCCCGGATCAGCGACAGCCAACCGCACCGCGACCTTCTCCCCTTCCGGCGGCTGTCCCGCACACCGCGCGAGGATCGGCGGTTCACTGACAAAGATCTCCGCGGGCCGGGACCCGTTGGCATCACGCAAAACCACGGCGGCGAACTCGGTGCCTACCCGAGGCTGGAGGACGGTGGCCTCGGTCAGGTCGACGCAGGCGCGATCGACCTTGTTGGCTACGGCATCGGTGCGGCGCATCGTCTCGGCGGCGGCCTTCACACCGTCGGTCACCCATTGCGGCACGTCGGCTCCGGCATCGTAGGCCAGGCAGATCTCGGTGGTGAACCGGTCGGCCAGCCGTCGCAGTGGCGCCGTCACGTGGGCGTACGGTGCGCCGATCGCACTGTGCGTCAGTTGTTGCGGGGTCGGGTCGTCGAGTTCGGCGAGCAGTGTGTAGCTCGCGCCGCGCAACAACCCGGTGGCTTCCGACATCAGTACCAGCGCGGCGGGGGTGTTCGCGTCGAGTCCCGCGAGCATGCGGCCCACCGGGACCTCGGCGGGCCACTCGACCCCCAATGCCGCCGCCGTGCGCCGCATCGAATCGATCGCGCTCTCCGGCGGTGGCGGCATCGTTCGCAGTAAGCCGACCCCTTTGTGCTCCAGCATGATTCGCGCCGCGCACATGCCGGTGAGCAACGAGACCTGTTCGTTCCAGTCGTCGGCCTCGGTCCGGGGCTCCAACCGCAGGCGCCAGCCGTCTCCGTCGGGGATCACTTCCTGCGCGGGCAACCGCAGCGAGATCGCGCCTCGGTCCAACCCCGCCTCGATCCGCAGCCGACCGAATTCGGGCAGCGCGGTCAGCGACGGCGGCAGAATACCGGCGTCGGCGGCAGCCTGGACCTGTGCGTAGTCGAACCGCTCACGGGAGCGCACCAGTGCGCGCTTCACCGAAACGCTCAGTGGCACAGCATCATTGTCGAGTTCTATGGTCCACAACACGGAAGGCCGGTCGACGCCGGGCAGCAGACTCGCGGTGCCCTCGGACAGCACGGTCGGATGCAGTGCGACATTACCGTCGGGCAGATAGAAGGTCTGCCCGCGCACTTCGGCCTCGGCGGCCAGCGCACTGCCCGGCACGATCACCGCACCGAGATCCGCGATCGCGTAGTGCAGGGTGAAGCCGGTGGGAGTGCGTTCGATATGCAGCGCCTGGTCCAGATCCAGCGCGCTGGGCGGGTCGATGGTCACGAACTCGATATCGGTCCGATCGACCCGAGTGCCCGCGAACGCGTCCACCGCGTCGCGGGCGTCGGAGACGGCCTCGGCCGGATAGTCCGAGGCCAGTCCGAATTCGGAACGGATGGCGCCGAAGTCGACCGGCGCCGAGACGATCCGCTGATGGAGTTCCATTCTCGCAGAGTAGCGATTTCCTACTGCAGTGCGAGCATGGTGCCGTTGAGCTGATCGAGCGGGCCGTACACCGTGAAAGTGACCCGGCCGTTGGGCACGGCGGAGGACACGGTCGCGGCCGCGTCGAGCGCCTGACCGAACGAGGCCGCCGACGGGTGCGGCAGACCGGCCACGGTCAGGCCGAATCGGGACTGGTGCACCCAGGCGGTATCACCCGGGCTGAGGTCGACCTGAACCCCACCGTTGAGCGGGGTCACCGCGACCGCGCTCGCCGAACCGGCACCAAGCGTTGCGAAAACCGCAGTGGCTCCGGCGATCAGTGCACCGGCGACAATGGAACGAACTACCCGCATGTAAATGTGACCTGCTTCCGCGATCGAATGTGTTGGGCTCGCGGAAGTGGCAGCGAGCCCTGCCGACGGCGATCACTCTATGACCTCGCTCACGTTCCCGGCGAGTTCCAGCGCATTTTCCCTGTCTCGGCACACGATCGCCGAGACATTCCGGGCAATTGTTACTGTGGCGGCGGCGCACTCGGCAGCTGCCGGGTTGTGCGGCACTCACGTCGATAAATGGGAGTTTGCGAACGTATGTCGTGGCTGATTTTCGATTACCTGTCGCCGATCCTCGGACCGGACGCGGCCAGCTATTGGGCACACCTGCTGGCGATCAACCCGGGGTAGCTCACCGCTTCGATCCGGAAC
>NZ_JBHWZY010000565.1:0-4605 GCF_042727815.1 Nocardia sp. NPDC060220 | reverse complement strand
AAGTAACCCGATGCTTGCGTGCGCGGATCGCTCCGCGCACGCAAGCCTCGATTCGGCCCCTGACCGGCCGAATTGGGGGAGTGGATACCATTCTGGTAACCTAGGTCGGTCGCTGCCCAGTGATTGAGCATCCAGCCGAGCAGGCCGGGTGATACCGCAGGCAGCAAACGTTCTTCCCCCGCTCGTGCGGGGATGAGCCCAGGAATACGCGTCGCAGCTGCGGCGTGGACATGTGCAGGACCAATGTGAGTGGAGGAAGCCGACCGATGGCAGCGTACGCAATCGTCAAGACCGGCGGAAAGCAGTACAAGGTCGCGGTCGGTGACCTGGTGAAGGTCGAGAAGATCGAGGGCGCGGTCGGCACCGCCGTGGCGCTGACCCCGGTTCTCGTCGTCGACGGCACCGATCTGACCACCGACGCCGACAAGCTGGCCAAGATCTCCGTGGCCGCTGAGGTCATCGACCAGACCAAGGGCCCGAAGATCCGGATCCACAAGTTCAAGAACAAGACCGGCTACCACAAGCGCCAGGGTCACCGTCAGCCGCTGACGGTCATCAAGGTCACCGGCATCAAGTAAGAATTTTCCCGAGGAGACGAAGCAATGGCACATAAGAAGGGCGCATCCAGCTCCCGGAACGGCCGCGATTCGAACGCCCAGCGCCTCGGCGTGAAGCGTTTCGGCGGCCAGAAGGTCAGCGCGGGCGAGATCCTGGTCCGTCAGCGTGGAACTCACTTCCACCCGGGCGTGAACGTCGGCCGTGGTGGCGACGACACGCTGTTCGCCCTCGAGGCGGGCGCGGTCGAGTTCGGCACCAAGCGTGGCCGCAAGACCGTCAACATCGTCGTTCCGGAGCCGGTCCAGGCCTGACCGCCTGGAGCTTCGCTCCCCACAGACACCAGAGCGGGTCAGGGTTGATTCCCTGACCCGCTCTGTCGTGTTCTCCCCACCCCTTACCGCAAACGACTAGTCAGAAGGAGGAGGATCAACCCATGTCCAAATTCATCGACCGCGTCGTGCTGCATGTTCGTGCCGGTAGAGGTGGACACGGTTGCGCCTCGGTGCATCGTGAGAAGTTCAAGCCGCTCGGTGGGCCCGACGGCGGCAACGGCGGCAGTGGCGGCGACGTGATCCTCGAGGTCGACGCCAACGTCCACACCCTGCTCGATTTCCATTTCCACCCCAACGCCAAGGCCGGCAACGGCAAGCCCGGCGAGGGCAGCAACCGAGAGGGCAAGAACGGCGCCGATCTGGTGCTGCAGGTCCCCGACGGAACGGTCGTCGTCGATGACGACGGCAAGGTGGTCTGCGACCTCGTCGGCGCGGGCAACCGGTTCATCATCGCCCGTGGCGGCCGCGGTGGCCTCGGCAACGCCTCGCTGGCGTCCAAGGCACGCAAGGCGCCCGGTTTCGCGCTGCTCGGCGAAGAGGGCGACGAGGTCGACGTCGTACTCGAGCTGAAGTCGGTCGCCGACGTCGGGCTCGTCGGCTTCCCGTCCGCGGGCAAGTCGTCGCTGGTCTCGGTGCTGTCCGCGGCCAAGCCGAAGATCGCCGATTACCCGTTTACCACGCTGGTCCCCAACTTGGGCGTCGTGCTGTCCGGTGACACGACCTTCACCATCGCCGACGTGCCGGGCCTGATCCCCGGTGCCAGCGAAGGTCGCGGCCTCGGCCTGGACTTTCTGCGCCACATCGAACGCTGCGCGGTGCTCGCCCACGTCGTCGACTGCGCGACCCTGGAACCCGGCCGCGACCCGGTCTCCGACGTCGATGCACTCGAGGCCGAGCTCGCCGCCTACAAGCCTGCCTTGTCAGGTGACGCCAGCCTCGGTGATCTGGCCGACCGCCCGCGCGTGGTCATCCTCAACAAGACCGACGTGCCCGATGCGGCCGAGCTGGCCGACATGGTGTCCGCCGAGTTCGCCGAGCGTGGCTGGCCGGTGTTCGAGATCTCCGCCGTGAGCCGTGCGGGCCTGCGCCCGTTGACGTTCGCGCTGGCCGACATGGTTCGTCAGTATCGCGAGGATCACCCCAAGGCCGCGCCCAAGCGCACCATCATCCGCCCGATCGCGGCCGACGAGACCGGTTTCAGCGTCATCGCCGACCCGGAGGAGGCGGGTGGCTTCATCGTGCGCGGCACTCGCCCCGAGCGCTGGATTCGCCAGACCGACTTCAACAACGACGAGGCCGTCGGCTACCTGGCCGACCGGTTGGCTCGCCTGGGTGTCGAAGCCGCGCTGGTCAAACAGGGTGCGCAACCGGGCTGCCCGGTCACCATCGCCGGTGTGACCTTCGAATGGGAGCCGATGATCTCGGCGGGTGTCGATATGCAGCCGACCGGCCGCGGAACCGACCTCCGGCTCGAGACCAACGATCGTATCGGTGCGGCCGAGCGCAAGCTCGCCTCGCAGGCGCGACGTGGTCTGCTCGACGAAAACGGCGAACGCAAAGAGTGAGGTGGGTCGCGCCCGGCGAAAATCGCTGTCGGGCGCGGCTATTGGATCGGCATACTGCGATGGTTGACGAGGTAGCTCGGTGATCGTGGTGCAGGGAGTTGAACGATGCAGGTGGGTTCGGAGCTGAGTCAGGGGCGCGCGGCGATCGTGTCGGCGCGCACCGTGGTGGTAAAGATCGGCTCGTCGGCGTTGACCAGCCTCGAAGGTGGCCTCGACACCGCCCGGCTCGATCTGCTGGCCGACGCGGTCGAGGCGCGGATGCGGGCCGGTTCGGATGTGGTGGTCGTGTCCTCGGGCGCGATCGGCGCGGGACTCGCTCCGCTCGGTCTGGTGAAACGGCCCAAGGATCTCGCGACCAAGCAGGCCGCGGCCAGCGTCGGACAGCTGGCTCTCGCCCACGCGTGGGGCACATCGTTCGCCCGCTATGACCGCACCGTCGGCCAGATCCTGCTCTCCGCCGACGATTTCGCCCGCCGGGAGCACCACCGCAACGCCCAGCGCACGCTGGACCGGTTGCGGTCGCTCGGCGCGATCGCGGTGGTGAACGAGAACGACACGGTCGCCACCGAGGAGATCCGCTTCGGCGACAACGACCGCCTCGCCGCCCTGGTGGCGCACCTGGTGGGCGCCGACGCCCTGATCCTGCTGTCGGACGTGGCGGGGCTCTACGACGGCGACCCGCGTAAGGGCGCCGCCAACTTCATTCCCGAGGTGCGCAGCAGTGCCGACCTCGACGGCGTGATCGCGGGTAGCGGTGGCGCGCTCGGGACCGGCGGGATGGCCTCCAAGCTCTCCGCTGCCCGCCTCGCCGCCGATGCGGGCATTCCTGTCCTGCTGGCTTCGGCCGCTGATGCTGCGGTTGCCCTCACCGGCGGCACCGTGGGTACGGCGTTCGCTGCTCGCCCGATCCGGCTCTCCGGTCGTAAGTTCTGGGTTCGCCATGCCGCTGATCCGCGGGGCGCGGTTCTGCTCGATGCGGGGGCGGTTGATGCGGTGGCTCAACGACACTCGTTGTTGGCGGCGGGTATCACCGGGATTCGTGGTCGCTTCTTCGGGGGGGATGTGGTGGATCTGGTCAGCCCTGATGACGCGGTTGTGGCTCGGGGGGTTATCGAATACGACAGTGCCGAGCTCGTCTCTATGCTCGGCCGGTCTACGACTGATCTCCCCGACACGATGCAACGTCCGGTGATTCACGCGGACGATCTGGTGAAGGTCTGAACGGAGACCTTCGTTCGGGGTGTTCACGCGGCTGCGGGGCGTGATGACCTGGGGTTCGAGGTGGGCACTCCGACGAAAGGGCCGTGGACGTATCGCGGTCGATGATCTACCGCGGCGGGACTACTCCTGGCTGATCGGTCTCGGGCGGTGGCGCCTTGGGTGTGGCTGGCTGTGACGGGGACACGTCGGATCCAGGAACCGGGCCGGTGACGCCGGGCTGACCGCCCGGGTCGGACATGTCGGGCATGCCCGGCAGCGGAAGTGGTTGTGGCGCTTGGCGGCCGGGTGGTGCCGGGGAGGCCGGTTGTTCCGAGGTCGGTGCGGGCGCTTCGGTCGGCCGCGGGGTTTCCGTGGTCGGGGGCCTCGGTGCCGGTGGATTCGAATCCTGCTGTGTCGGTAGCTGATTCGGCTGCGTTGGCGGGGGAGCGGGCGCCTCGCTGGGCGAACTCGTCGGCGGAACGGTCGGGCTCTGGCTCTGTGGAGCGGGTTGTTCGGTGGACGGCACGGGCGCTTCGGTGGTGGGCGCGGGCGCTGCGGTAGGCGGCGCGGGTGCTGCGGTAGGCGGCGCTGGCGGTTCGGTGGTGGGTGCGGGCGCTTCGGAAGACGGCACGGGCGCTTCGGTAGGCGGCGCGGGTGGCGCTGGCGCTTCGGTGGTGGGTGCAGGCGCTTCGGAAGACGGCAGAGGTGTTTCGGTAGGCGGTGCGGGTGGCGCTGGCGCTTCGGTGGTGGGAGCGGGCGCTTCGGGAGACGGCACGGGCGCTTCGGTAGTAGGTGCGGGCGCTTCGGAAGACGGTGTTGGCGCTTCGGTGGTGGGCGAGGGGGTCGTCTCGGATGCCGGAGACTGTGGCGTGGAGCTCTGACCTTGGGGTGCAGGGGTTTCCGACGGTGCGGGGGCTTCGCCTGGCGTCACGGTGGCGCCGGGCGCCGGG
>NZ_JBHWZY010000564.1:0-4614 GCF_042727815.1 Nocardia sp. NPDC060220 | reverse complement strand
CGCCTGGATTCCCGCTTCCCTGAACCCGCTGTCCTGGCCGTAGAGGTCGGCGTAGCGTGCTTCGAATGCCGTTGCGGCGTCCGTGATCTCCGTCGAGGTCAGCGCACCGCCCGGAACCGGGGTCGCGACCTCTGCCAGCTGCATGGTGTAGCGCATGTCGATCTCGCGGGTGATCTCGACCGACGCGAACTGCAATCCCTGCCGCGAAAGTTGTTCGCGGACCTGTTCCTCGAGCTGCTTGAAGTTCTGTTCGACGCGGGCCGGGTCCAGCGGCATGGCCGCGGGATCGGACAGTTCCCTGGCCAGCACGATGTCGGAGGCGGCCAGGCCGTAGGCCGAGAACGCCGAAGCGACCTGACCGAGTGGAACGACGACGTTGTTCACGCCGATCTCCTGCGCGTAGAACCCACAGTGCGCCGGACCGGATCCACCGAACGCGTAGACGATGAACTCACGCGGATCGTGTCCCGCCTCGACCACCGTTTTGCGCAGCAGGTCGCCGGTCTGGGCGTTCTGGACCTCGTAGATCGCGGCCGCGGCCTGTTCGATCGTCAACCCGAGCGGTTCGGCGATCCGGCGGCGAATAGCCTCTCGTGCCTGTTCCAGGCTCAGCGCCTTGCGTCCGCCGAGCAGCCCGCGTTCGGGCAGGATGCCCAGCACCAGATTGGCGTCGGTATTCGTGGGTTCGGTTCCGCCCTGGCCGTAGCAGGCAGGGCCGGGCACCGCCTGGGCACTGTGCGGCCCGATCTGCAGGTTGCCGCCCGCGTCGAGCCAGGCGATGGCGCCACCGCCGGAGCCGATCGCGTGCACCTCCAGTGTCGGCACGTTGATCGGGTGATGGTTGATGGTGGTGGAGGAGGAACGCACCGGCTCGCCGTCGACCACGAGGCCCGCCAGAAACGTGGTGCCACCGGCGTCGGTGGCGATGATGTTGCGGTGACCGAGCTGCCGCCCGAGTGAGACCGCGCCGACGACGCCACCGGTCAGAACCGAGCCGACGGTCGAGATGGCGTTGCCCGGCGCCTCCGACGCCGCGACCGCGCCGCCGTTGCTCTGCATCACCAGCAGCGGGCCGGCCAGCTTCTTCTCCCGCAGCCGCCCTTCGAGCTCACCGAGGTAGTCGCGCAGCCCGGGTCCGATCTGGGTGCTCATGATCGTGGTGGCGTTGCGCGCGAACTCCCGGATACGCGGGCTGACCTCACTGGAGAGCGCGACGAACACCGACGGGTCGATCTCGTGCACGATGTCGCGGATCCGCCGCTCGTGTGCCGGATTCCGGAACGACCAGAGCAGCGACACCGCGATCGCGGAGATCCCGTCCGCCAACAACGTCGCGACCGCCGACCGCACGTCGTCTTCGTTCAGGGCCACGACCACGCGACCGTCCCGATCGATGCGCTCGGTCACCTCCAGAGCGTGCCGCTTGCTCACCAGGCCGTGCGACTTGCTCTGGTTCAGCACGTTCTGCAGCTGCTCGGGCGAGTTGCCCAGGTACCGCCCCTCGACGTTCATGATGTAAATCGAATCGCGATGTCCCTTGGTGGTCAGGAAGCCGACCTCGGGGACTTTGTTCATCACCAGGGCATTCAGCGACGACGTGGTGCCGTGCGCGATGTGGTGAGTGTCGGCCAGCATCTCCTCCATCGGCCGACCGAGCTGCTCGGCCAGTACCTCGAGGACGTCCATCACCCCCTGCGAGTAGTCCGGCGGCGTCGATGGCGCCTTTCCGGCGACTATCAGCCCATTCCCGTCATCGAGGACGGCATCGGTGAACGTGCCTCCGACGTCCACACCGATCACATATGCCATTGCCGCTGCGCTCCTTCGGACAGTGGTCGGACAGGTCGAGTTTCGACCGATCCCAACGCTAATTACGTTGGTGTCGATTATTTGACGTCCGTGCCGACATGTCAAGACCTATTCGTGATGCCAGTCACTTCTCCCTGGTCAGCGGCATATCAGCTGCCGTCAGGCCATACATCGATGTTACACAGCAGCTACTGGGCATGGATGCGCACGACACGCTGCCCTCCCGCGATGGGAGAAACGCTCGGCGGCACCCACTTGACCAACCATCACTTGTGTCGAATAATTGTCGTATACGTAAATCCTCGACAGTCGGTCGAGGCCGGATCGGAAGGAATCACATGGGTATCCATCGCGTCGGGTTGGTCGTTCCCAGCTCCAATACCACCGTCGAGACGGAGATGCCGGCGCTGCTGTCCCGCCATCCCGAGGCCGAGTTCTCCTTCCACTCCACGCGGATGCGGATGCACACCGTCTCCCCCGAGGGACTGGCCGCGATGAACGCCCAGCGGGAACGCTGTGTCCTCGAGATCGCCGATGCCTCCCCCGAGGTGATCCTGTACGCCTGTCTGGTCGCGGTGATGGTGGGCGGACCGGGCGAGCACCAGCGTGTGGAGAGCTCCGTCGCCGAACAGCTCGCCACCGGCGATTCCCCGGCTCGGGTCCGGTCGAGCGCCGGGGCCCTCGTGGAGGGACTGCGGGCACTGAACGCCCAGCGCGTCGCCCTGGTCACCCCGTACATGCGGCCACTCGCGGCGAAGGTCGTGGCGTACCTCGAGGCGGAGGGTTTCTCCATCAGCGACTGGAGGGCCCTCGAGGTCGAGGACAACACCGAGGTCGGCTGCATCTCGGGCGATCGCGTCATGGACGCGGCTCGCTCGCTGAACCTGGCGGGCGTCGACGCACTCGTCATCTCCTGCTGCGTGCAGATGCCGTCGCTGCCCCTCGTCGACGCCGCTGAGCAAGAGTTCGGCATTCCGGTCCTGTCCGCCGCGACCGCGGGTGCGTACAGCATTCTGCGCAGCCTCGACCTGCCGGTCGCGATCCCGCGGGCCGGCAGTCTCCTGCGCGCCGACGTCGCGGTCGCACCGCACTGACCGCCCCTGTTCGTCCACTTCACCCAGAGGAGTCATCATGAGTGACCTCGCACACACCGTTCGGGGCGTCGACCACGTCGCCTACCCGACCTTCGATCCGGCGGCCACGGTCACCTTCTACCGTGACGTGCTCGGCTTCCCGGTCGTGCATTCGATCTGCGCGGCAGGCTGGGGGCCCGACAAGCACCCCGACTTCATCCACTTCTTCTTCGACATCGGCAACGACGACCGCTTGGCCTTCTTCTACTACTTCGGCCTGGAACCGTTCGAGGACGGCGGCCCACAGGGCGACGCGTACTCCCGGTTCGGTGCCGAGGTCCCCGTCTGGTTCATCCGGTCCCGGCATCTGGCCATCCACGTCGACAGCGAGGACGAACTGCTCGAGTATCGTCGCCGCCTCGACGACAGCCGGTGGCCGGTCGAGATGCGCGTGCAGCACGAGACGATCGACTCGATCTACACCCACGACCCCAACGGCTACATGATCGAGATCACCCGCGCGCTGCGGCCGGTCACGCCCCAGGAAGATCTCGACGCGAACCTGACGATCGACGCCCTGGTCGACGTTGTCTCACAACCGAATCCGAGCATGGCCGCGCTGCTCACCCGCAAGGCCGAGCTCATCGTCGAACGCGCCGCGGCCTGGCAGGACGCCGAGGACGAGCGCCGCCTCGACGCCGAGGCGGTGGCGAAATGACGACACTGTTCATCCTCGACGTTCCCGAGAACAAGCCCGTCGCCGAAGTCGCCGGGCGCGATCCCGAGCTCGGCATCGAACGCGTCGGGCCGTACTTCAAACTCACCTCCGCCGGCACGATCGTCATCGATCGCCGGGCGACCGGGTGCCGCCACGCAGTCTGGTACAGCAGCGTCGCCGGTCTGACCGACTCGGTGATCGTGCAATGGGACAAGGACGCCATGAAAGTCGAACCGCGATGACCCGATCCGCCGAACGGCTGGGCGCCGGACGCTACATCGAATCCGCCGCTGCCCCGACCTCGACCGTGACCTCGGTGCACGAACTGCGCACCCACGACGGCGCGAAAGTCGCAGGCGTGCTGCGCACGGTGCCCGGGGCGCGCACCGTCGTCGCGATCATGCACCCCCGCCAGGACCTCACCCATCACGTGCTGGTGCCCGAACTCCTGGAACGCGGATACGCCGTGTGGACGCAGGGCACCCGGTCACCGAACAACGACATCGCGCTCGTCCACGAACAGGCATTGCTGGACGTGGCCGCAGGCCAGGTGTTCCTGCGCGACCAGGATTTCGATCACGTTGTCACCCTCGGACATTCGGGTGGCGGGACACTGTTCGCCTTCTACCACCAGCAAGCAGGCGCACCATCCGGACAGCGGCTGGCCACCACACCCGCCGGGCGCCGAATCGATCTCACCGGAGCCGAGATGCCGATGCCGGACGGCGCGATCTTCATGGCGCCACATCCGGGTCAGGGCGCGTTGCTGCTGCGGTTGATCGACCCTTCCGTACTGGTGGAATCGGACCCGCTCAGCGTCGATCCCGCGTTGAACCCGTTCGATCCGGCCAACGGATTCGCGGAGCCACCGCACAGTTCCACCTACTCCCCCGAGTTCGTCGAGTCCTACCGCGCGGCGCAACGCCGGCGCATCGAGCGGATCGACGAGGTAGCCCGAGAACACGTCGCCGCGGCATCGCAAGCACGGCGACGCTTCGCGAAGTCCGCGGATCC
>NZ_JBHWZY010000563.1:0-4620 GCF_042727815.1 Nocardia sp. NPDC060220 | reverse complement strand
CGGTGGCGGTGGTCGTACCGTCGCCGGCGACGTCGTCCGTCTTCTTGGCGACTTCCTTGACCAGCTCGGCGCCGATCTTCTCGTACGGGTCCTCGAGGTCGATCTCCTTGGCGATGGACACACCATCGTTGGTGATCGTGGGGGCGCCCCACTTCTTCTCGAGTACGACGTTGCGACCCTTCGGGCCCAGCGTCACCTTGACAGCGTCGGCGAGGGCGTTCAGACCCCGCTCGAGACCGCGACGGGCCTCTTCGTCGTACGCAATTGTCTTGGCCATTGCGTTGAGATCCTCCACATGTCTATGGCTGACACACGAGACGACCACAGGTTGGATCGCCCCAAAGTACGCTGGCCAGGAGGTGCCCGCGACGGACGACCGAGGGTGTCGATGGAACCCGATCTCACCGTCCCGACCTGGCACTCAACAGTCACGAGTGCCAAGCCATTTTTAGCACTCAGGTGGTGAGAGTGCAAGGTCGCGCCCAGCGCGCAGGACACACCGGGCGCGCCCCCGCGTTCTCAGGCCTCGTCCTGCACCGAAGCCAGGAACTGATTCAGCAGCTCGACGAGCTCGGCCTCTACGACGGCCTTGTCAAGGCCCAGACCGCTGAGTACGCCCGCGCCGTTCTCCTGTTCCAGCAGAGCCAGCAGGATGTGCTCGGTGCCGATGTAGTTGTGACCGAGCCGCAGCGCCTCGCGAAAGGTGAGCTCGAGGACCTTCTTCGTGTCGCCGTCGAAGGGGATGAGCGCGGGCACGTCACCGTCGGCGGCGGGCAGCGAGGCGGTCGCGGCAGCGCGCACGGCGTCCAGTGCGACGCCCCTGGCGATGATCTCCTTGGCGGCCAGACCTTCTGACTGGCCGATCAGGCCGAGGATCAGATGCCCGAGCGCGATCTGGCTGCTCCCCGAGGCGCGGGCCGCTTCCTGCGAGCCGACGACCACCTGCCGGGCCCGGTCGGTGAACTTGGCGAAGCCTGCCTGCGGATCCATGGCGGCCGCGTCGCTCGGACCCTTGGGCACGAATCGTTTCTGCACGGCCTGCTTGCTGACGCCCATGCTGGCGCCGATGTCGGTCCAGGAGGCGCCGGAACGGCGAGCCTGGTCGACGAAGTGGCCGATCAGGTGGTCGGCGGTCTCGCCGAGGTGATTGGCGGCGACCACCGCGTCGGAGAGTTGGTCGAGGACGTTGTCGGGGCGGGCCTTCTTGATGCCGTCGATGAGGTCGTCGAGGCGAAAGTTCGGAGTGCTCATGCGTCAACCATAGGTTGACGATGCCGGATCGTCAATGATTGGTTGACGGCAAATTCCTGGCAGAGTGTCGCCATGGGGAGAATTCGGCGCTGGGCGCCGCGCGTGGTGGGGATCATCGTGACGGCGGCGTGCCTGATCGGAGCCGGGCGACTGCTGTGGCCGCAACCGGGCCTGGACGGGCAGCCCGGGTCGACCGCGCGCCAGCTGGCCTTCGTGCGTGACGCGCTCGACGACGGCTCGGATACCGCTGCGCAGCAACTGTTTCCGGAGGGGTACGTCTTCTCGAACGTGCTCTACGGTCTCGCCTGGGTACAGGCCGCGCACACCGATCCAGGACTGCGTGACAACGCGCTCCGCGAAGCACGCTGGGCGCTGGCAAGAACCGAATCCGACGAGGGCCGTGCGGTTTTCAGCCCCGGGTTGCAGCCCGCGTACGGAGTGTTCTGGGCCGGGTGGACCAACTGGCTGCGGGGCGCGATCCTGTCGCTCGATCGCTCCGATCCCACTGCGGTGCACCAGTTCTCCACGCACAGCGCCGAGATCGCACAGGCGTTCTCCGCGGCCGGCACACCGTTTCTCCAGGCCTATCGAGGCCAGGCGTGGCCGGTCGATTCGACCGTCGCGGTGGCTTCCCTTCGCCTGCACGACAAGCTGTTCGGGGCGCAGTACACGGCGGTGATAGATCGCTGGCTCGCGCAGGCCGAGACCCGCCTCGACCCCGCGACCGGACTACTGCCGCATCAGGTTTCACCGACCGACGGATCGATGCTGACCGGCGCCCGGGCAACCTCACAGACAGTGATACTTCGATTCCTGCCCGAGATCGACCCAGCATTCGCGAAGAGCCACTACGCGCGGTACCGAGACCGATATCTCACCTATCCAGGCGGTTTCGGGCCCGCCATTCGCGAATATCCGAAGGGCGTCGACGGGAGCGGTGACGTCGACTCGGGACCGTTGGTCGCCGGAGTCAGCCTTTCCGCCACTGTCGTCGCCCAGGGCGCCGCCCGCGTGAACGGCGACAGCGACTTGGCGGCCGCGATCGGCTCCGCAGGTGAGCTGCTCGGACTGCCGGTCGGCCTGCCCGGCTCCAAGCGGTACGCCTTCGGCCTGATGCCCATCGGGGACGCGTTCGTGGTGTGGTCGTCTACGGCACGTCTGCTGACCGAGCCGACGACGGCGCTCGAACGAGATGTGCGCTGGTGGTGGCGGCTGCCGTGGCTCAGCGCGCTCCTCGCGATCACGATCGCGCCCTGGGCACGGCCGCTGACCCGACACGCTCGACGCCGGTGGCCGCGCCGCAGACGAGACACCGCCACCTGACCGCACCGGACGACCCCGGCGCGATCGCCCCACTTCGCGGCCCCCGGTCAGATCTGACCCAACGGCCGCGAAGAGGGCGATTACGCCAGTCCGGTCGGACTATCGCAGGCCGACCGTGAAGGCCGTGCCACGCACGATCAGTTCCTTGATCAGCGCCCCGACACGGCCCGTGAGCACCGTGCTCGTCGGGGTGTCATCGGCCTTGACCACCTGGAACACCGCGTCACGGCGGCCCAGGCTGATGCACTGCGCGACGTAGCGGCCCTTCATCGGCTCGGGTTCGCGGCCACGCGCCCGCGCCGTGATGGCCCCGACAACGTACTGGCCGGCGGGAATCGCTGTCGCGCAAGCCATCCGCAGCGGGCGGCCGTCCACGCCGACCATCAGCGCGGCGTCGCCGACGGCGTAGATGTCGGGGTGCGACACCGAGCGCAGCGTGTCGTCGGTGCGGATACGGCCGTCGTCGGCGACCTCCAGACCCGCGCGACGAGCCAGATCGGGGACGGTGAAACCAGTGGTCCAGACGGTGGTATCGGCGGGCACCAGGGTGCCGTCGGCGAGCCGAACCGCATCGGAGAGCACCTCGACAACCTTGACACCGGAACGGATTTCGACGCCGGCCCGCGTGAGCGCGTCCCGGATCAACTGGTGCGCGCGCGGCGAGAGCCAAGCGCCCGGGTCCTCGTTACCGAGCAGGCTGATCCGCGAATCCGGCTGCGACTCAGCGAGTTCGGTGGCCAGTTCGATGCCGGTCGGGCCCGAGCCGACGATGACGATCTGACCCGACAGTTCCGTCAGATCCTCGGCGGTGGCGACGAACTTCGCGTGCTCGGCCGCTCCGGGCACAGCGTCGCGGTCGGCCTGACTGCCGAGCGCGTAGACGAGGGTGTCGTAGTGCAACGTCCACTCGCCGTCCAGGGCGACGATCTTGCGATCCGGGTCCAGGTCGGTGACCCGCGCCTGGAGGAATTCGATGCCCTTGCGTCCCAGCGACTTCCGCAGGTCGAGCCGCTTGACCGGCTGACCGGCGGCGGCCTGGTGCAGACGCACCCGCTGCACGAATTCGGCGCGGCCGTCCACGACAGTGATCTGGGTGTCGCGAGTCTTCTTCGCGAGGGCACGGGCCGCGGTGAGTCCCGCGTACCCGGCGCCGAGGACGACGATCCGATGCTGACCGGTCATGGTGTGGCTCCTTCTCTCGAAATGCCTACACACACCAGACCGATCAGCCCCCGAGTTCCTGACAGGTTCTCCAAGTGATCTGGATCACACGGTTATGGCGCCCAGTTTGATCGGGTTCACGACCGTGCGGACCGCCGCGATCGAGCCCGCTTCGTCGAAGTCGAACACGAGTACACCGGCCGGAATCTCGTCCTGGATCAGGATCAGGCCCACGTCGCCGTTGATCTCGGTGAATTCGAACCGCGACGTGGGGCTGAGGAAACGCCGCAGGTTGGACAGGTAGCGCGCGACCACATCGCCACCGACCACCGGGATCTTGGCCGCGACAACCCGGCCACCACCATCGGCCACCGACACCACGTCGTCGGCGAGCAGTTCGCGCAGACCGGCCACATCGCCGGTCGAGGCCGCTTGCAAGAACTTCTCGATCATCGTGCGCGCGTGCTCGGCCGACACCACGAAGCGCTGTTTACCGGTGCGCACCCGCTGACCGGCCCGATGGAATATCTGCTGGGTGTTGGCCACGGTGAGGTCGAGCATCTCCGCGATCTCGCCATGGGAGTAGCCGAACGCCTCGCGCAGCACGAACACGGCGCGTTCGATCGGGCTGAGCCGTTCCATCGCGGTGAGCACCGCCAGGGACACCGATTCGCGTTCCTCGACGGTGCCCAGCGGACCGAGCGCGCCGCCGCCGGTCGGTACCGGCTCCGGCAGCCACTGCCCGACATAGGTCTCGCGCCGGGCGCGAGCCGAAACGAGCTGGGTACGACACAGATTCACGGTGACGGTCGTCAACCACGCTTCGGTGTTGGCGATCTCGGCGTGGTCGGCCAGCGCCCACCGCAGGTATACCTCCTGCACGAC